>JAYUDQ010000135.1:0-2472 GCA_043739745.1 Acidimicrobiia bacterium
GGCCATGCGTCGCTCCCCTGGCCGGACGAATCCCACCTGGTGCTGTGGCACGCACAGAGCCTGCTGCGCGAGTTCCGCGGCGACGGCCACATCGCGGCCCTGCTAGCCGCCGGACTCAGCGGCCTCGAAGCCGCGATCAGCCACGTCGCCACGGGCGAAGTTCCGGGTGCGGTCATGCTCGCGACCCGTGACTGGCCGGCTGATGAATGGGCCGCCGGGATCGAAGGTTTGCAGGCCCGAGGGATTCTCGAGCCGGGCGAAGAACTCGCCCTGACCGACACCGGGCGCGCGCAACGTCAGTGGATCGAAGACGTGACCGACGCGACGAGCGTCGTCGCGTACGAGACCCTCGGTGAGGACGGTTGCGCGCAACTCCGCACGCTCGCCCGGCCCCTGAGCAAGGCCATCGTCGACGGCGGGTTGCTCCGACCTACTTAATTGCTCGTCCGAGCTGAACCCGACCCGAACGGAGCGCAGCGGAGTGAGCCGCGAGGCAGCGAGACCCACCCAGGGCTGACCGTCGGAGCACGAGCGAACAAGCAATCAGATAGGCGTGGGCGCGTACTCGTCGGCCACCTGGCCGGGGTGCGGCTTCACGAGTCCGCGCGACACCCAGCTGTGTCGGTCGGCCCACACCAGCATCGGCGGCAGCACCACGAGCGCGCTCAGCAGCGCGACTGCGACGTTCACCGTCACGATGATGCCGAAGTCGCGGAGCAGGGGCAGCGACGACGTCGAGATCACTGCGATACCGGAGATGGCAGTCAACGCCGAGACGATGAACGCGCGGCCGGTGCGCGCCGCCGCCACGTCGATGGCCTGCCTGGGCTCGAGACCCCTCCGCCGCTCCTCCACGAACCGCAACAGGATCAGCGACGTGAACTCGGTACACGCGGCGACCACCAGCGGCCCACCCACCGCGGTCATCGGGCTCAGCGTGAAGCCGGCGAAGTACGCGAACAATGATGCCGCGCCGACCGCGATGAGCACTGGGACCAACGACAGCAAGGACCGGATCACCGACCGCAACCGGATCGTGAGGAACAGGAACACGAACGTGATCGCGAGGTAGGTCAGCAAGATCCGATTCGCCTCGAGGTTGTCGAGCAGACCGACGCCGACCACCGCGAGCCCGGACGGGGTCGCACGGATCCCGGGAGGTGGCTCGACCAGTTTGCGGATCTCCTTGACCACGACGGCGCGCTTGGCCAGCGACGCCGGCGTGGTTGCGAAAATCAGGTTGACCGCCTTGCCGTCCGCGCTCACCGTTGACTTCCGGATCCCCGGCGGCGCCACATCGAAGACCCGCTTCACCTCTGCGCCGGTGGGCACCACGGCCTGGGTACCCGGCACCTCGGTGAGGAAGCTGACGATGCTCACGATGCTCGACGCGTTCGCGAGCACGCGCTTCTTGGCGGGTACCGATTTGTCGGCGGCCGGGCAGTTCTCGGGCGCGCGCGCTGCGTCGCCGTACCGGCACAGCTGCTGGGCGGTGAAGTTGTCGACGAACTTCGTCGTCGTATTCGAGAACGCTCCGCCCGACACGACGTACATGCCGAGCTCGCTCGAGATGCCGGCCTGCTTCTCGATCTCGCGAATGTTGCGGACCGCCTGCGACTCCGGGTTCACCCAGGCGATCGGGTCGGTCTGGATCACGAGCTTGTCCTCGACGAGCACCCCACCGACGAAGATGACCAGCGCGCCGATGACGAGCGGCGGGGCCACCTTCCACGACATGCTGCCGAGGAACACCACGAGGCGGCCGAGGGGGCCTTCCCGGTAATCACGCGCCTTCGTCGGGGACCGGTACTCCCGCATGCCCAACGCCGACAGCGTGCCGGCAATCGAGACGAAGCAGATCGCCGCCACGCCGACCGCGAGGAGCAGCCCGAAGCTGCGAATCATCGGCACCTTGGAGAAGCGCAGGGCCGCAAACGCAAAGATCGCGTCGAACGTCACGACCAGCAATGCGGGACCCAGGTTCCGCGCCGACTCCTGGATGGGATGATCGGAGTGGTCGATGATGACCTCCTCCTCGACGCGCGCGTGCATCTGGATCGCGTAATCGATGCCGATGCCGAGCATGACCGGGAGACCGCTGATCGTCACCAGCGTCAGCGGAATCCCGAGGTAGCCCGCGAGTCCGAACGCCCAGATCACGCCGATGAGAACGATGCCGAGCGGCAGGAGACGCCACCGCACGTTGAAGAGAACGAGCAGGATCACGACCATGATGGCGACGGCGATCCCGCCCAGCGCGAGCATCCCGCCCTTGAGGTACTTGTTGATGTCGTTGAGCAGGACCGCAGCGCCACCGGTCACGATCTTCGCGTTCGGGAAGTCGAGCGACTTCATCGTCGCCATCGTGTAGTCGGCGCCGTGGCCTTCCTGCTCGATCGACGCGTTGCCCTGAAGCCTTGTGATGATCAGCGCGTGTCGCTGATCAGGGAAGAACGGCAGCAGTGCCTTGCG
>JAYUDQ010000136.1:0-6504 GCA_043739745.1 Acidimicrobiia bacterium
TCGAGCGCCGGCAGCCGGATGGCCACTGACCGCCAGCCCGGAGCCAGCTCCCCGGTGTCCTGTTCGCCGGGCCGATGGGCCACAGCGAGGGTGCAGAGCGGGGGAATCTCCTGCCACCGCTTCCATGTCGTCAGGTCGCCGACGAGGTCCGAGCCGATGATGAGGAACAGCTCGCGGTCAGGGCTGCGCAGTGCATCGAGCGTGTCGGCGGTGTAGCTGTCGCCGCCCCGGTCGATCTCGATCCGGCTGGCCTCGAGGCCGTCGTATCCGGCGACGGCCGCCTCGACCATGGCCAGACGGTCCTCGGCGCTGCTCACGTTGCGCACCGCCGCCTTCTGCCAGGGCACGTTCGCGACCATGAACAGCACCCGGTCAAGGGCCAGCTGATGGCGGGCCTGGACCGCGACTGCGAGATGGGCCACGTGGATCGGGTCGAACGTGCCGCCGAGGATGCCGACGCGCTCCCCCCGGCGGGTTCCGTCGGGCTGTGCGGTGCTGTCGGGCTCTGCGGTGCCGTCGGGCTGTGCGGTCATTGCCGGCTCACGTCCCGGCGAGGCGGGCGACCAGCGGTGCCAGTTCGTCGAGATCGTGGACTACCACGTAGCTGAAGCCGAACGCCTCGCGCCGCTCGATGAGGTCCGCACACATCTGATCGATTGTGCCCACAAGCGCGATCGGCATGGCCAGCGCCTCTTCCGGGGTGAGGTCGAACAGGGGTGCGATGGTCGCGGCAAAGCCCAGTCGGTCATCGGTGACCTTCTCGAACTGACACAGGATCTGCAGCTCGATGTCGTCGAAGCGCTCCCCTGCGGCCTCACGGATCCAGCCGATGCGTTCGTGGTAGCGGTCAGCCACCGCCGTCTTGGCAGCCTCGACGCCGGCCACGCCGGAGCTCAGCTCCGGGTTCACCCCGATGATCGATGCATGCTTGGCCGCCACCCCGAGCACCCGCTTCCCACCACCGCCGATAATGATCGGCGGCCCGCCTTTCGTGTACGGCACCGGCCGACACATAGCCCCGTTGACCTGGTAGTGCTTCCCGCTGAACGTGGCCGAATCCTGCGACCACAGCTGGCGGAACACCTCGAGCGCCTCGGTCATCCGCTCGATGCGGACACCGGGCGAGTCGAGCGGTATTCCTGACTGCTCGTAGTCCGACGTCATCCATCCGGCGCCGATGCCGAACTCCACACGCCCTTCGCTCATGACGTCGAGCGTCGCCATGTCCCTGGCCAGCACGACCGGATGGCGATAGTCGTTGTCGTAGACGAGGGCGCCCACCTTGAGCGTCGTGGTCGCCTCGGCGGCCACGGTCAGGGGCACCGTCGGACTCCAGGCATCCCCGAAGTGGTCCGGCAGGAACAGTGTCGAGAAGCCGAGGTCTTCCGCCTTCCGGGCCGCCTCGCGCCACGCCCTGGCGTCGGGCGCGTCGCGAAGTTGGATACCGAACCGGAAGGGATGCCTCACCATGGGGGACGACCCTAGTTATTGTGCGCGGACGGGCGGACGACGCGGGCGCTCACGCAATGACCCGCCAACGTTGCGCGTTCGCTTGCTCGCCGGCCGGAGAGAAACCGACGTGTGCGCACGCAAAATCGCCGCCCGGTGAGCAACCGTGCGGGGCGGAGCCAACCGGAACCCGGTGATCGTGTTCGACGCTTGCGTCGATCCGCGCCATCATGAGAAGCGATGGACCTCCGCCAACTCGCCGCGCTGACCGCCGTTGCGGACTGCGGCACGTTCTCGGCCGCGGCGGAACGCCTGCACACGGTCCAGTCGAACGTGTCGGCCCACATCGCCCGGCTCGAGCGTCAGCTCGGCGTCACGCTGATCGACCGCACTGCGGGGCGCCTGACCGAAGAGGGTGAGGTCGTCGTCGCTCGGGCCCGCCGAATCCAGAACGAGCTCGACGCGTTGGTGGCCGATGTCAATGCGCTCCGCAACGAGGTCGTCGGGACGGTCCGCGTCGGGGTCATCGGCACCGTTGCCCGGTGGCTGGTCCCACCCCTCCACGCTCGGATGAGCCTGCTCCACCCGGGCGTGCACATGATCATCGTCGATGCCAGCACCACTTCATTGGCACCCCAGCTGCTCGCCGGTTCCCTCTCGCTCGCCATCGTGAACCTCCCCGTGTCGGATCCGGACATCGCCGCCACCGCGCTCTTCGACGAGGACATGATCGCGATCATCCCGGAAGGGCATGAGCTCTCGGACCGTGACTCAATCACCGTTCACGATCTCGAGAAGGTTGCGTTGCTGCTTCCGCCGAAGGGCACGTCGTACCGAACCGAGCTCGATCGCTCGTCGGAGCTGGTCGGCATCTCGCTCACCGCACAGGCCGAGATCGACGGCGTTCGGCTGATCACGTCGCTCGCCTTCGACGGCGTCGGTGTGGCGATCGTGCCCTCCACGTCGGTCAAGCCGGGCTCGAGCGGACCGTGGCGGTCCGTTCCTGTGCTGGGAATGCCCCCCCGTCATGTCGGTGTCGTCCAGCGGCGTCGAGGCATGCTGCCGGCTCCGGCAAGGGCCTTGCTGGGCGTTCTGAACGACGTCTTGCGAGCGCAGGCCGAGGATCAGCCGGGCGTCACGCTGATCGCGCGGCCACCGCTTCCCTGACCCTTCGGTTCGCCTCTGCTGCTTCCCTTCGTCGATTCCTCAGTCGCCGGCGGGGACAAGGACATCGCCCACGATGTCACCGGCGCCCATGGTCAGCAGGCGAACACCGGCGACCACGACACGAGGATCGGATGTCGCGATCACCACGACTGCGCCGAGTCGAGCCTGCTCGATCAGGAGCGAGACGATGTCGCCAGCCACGTCGGCCGCGATCCCAATCGTGGGATCGTCGGCAAGGATGAGCGGACTCTCGGATACCAGGGCGCGTGCGAGCAGGACACAGCGCTGCTCGGTCGTCGACAGCGTTCCTGCAGCCCGGTCTCCCAGGGTCGGGATGCGCCACCGGGCCAGAAGCGCCTCGGCCGCGGCGCGAGCGTCGACCGGTTCCACCCCGCCCACCAGCAGCGGCAGTTCAATGTTCTCGATCACGCTCAGGTCAGCTACGAGATGTCCGGAGGAAGCCACGAACCCGGCGCAGACCGCCTCGCGAACCAGTCGCTGCTCGTCCGGTAGCGCGTCGAGCGCGACCCCAGCAACGGTGACGGTCCCCGTGGCCGGCGCCTCGACCCCCGCCAACAGGCGAAGCAGCGACGACTTGCCGCTTCCACCGGCGCCAGCGACGACGACCACCTCGCCAGCGGCGATACGCAGGCCGAATCGGCGCTCGGGCGAATTGGGGAAGGCCCCATCGACGACGACCACAACCGGCTCGCCCCGCACCTGGACAACCGGCTCGGTGGCGATGCGGATGGTCTCGCTGGCGACTGGACGTGTCCCTTCCGTCGCCCACGCCGGGTCGGCGGAGTCCGCCACATCGCGGCGGGGTGCTTGGAGCGCGCTGGGCACGCTGACAGCGTCCGCTCCCGGATCGCCCACGCCCCAGGCCAGGACCGGCCCGGCGCGACGATCGTTGACACGACGTTCGACCTCGGGCCATGCCGGCGAATCGTCGTCGTGCGCCCACTCCTGTCGGTCCGGACCGTGTACGGCCTGGGGTCGGGCCGGCTCGACGGTTGCCGACCACTCGTCGCCGTCCAGGTCGCGTTGGGGCGGGGCGACGCTCGCAGCCATCGGTTCGGGGGCGAAGTTGTCCTCGCCAGAAGGCGCCGACACCCCCGGGGTAGGCGCTGAACCTGCGTCAGGACCGGGTTCCGACCACTCGTCGAGGTCCGACCGGGTTGCCGGTTCGGGCTGATCGGCCATGAAGTCGTCAACGAGCGTGTCCGCGTTGGTGTCCAGGTCCGCGTCTGCGTCGGTGTTCGGCGCCAGTTGCGCGACGTCGACCTCGGGTGCACGCAGCGCCTCGGCGACAGGGCCGTCCCACCGGGGCAGAAGTTCGGTCGTCCGCGCTGGTAGCGGCCGCACGCCGAGGGCGAAGAGCGATTCCTGGCTCGTGGGAACGATCTCGAAGCCGCTCCGCTCAGCCAGATCATGCGACACCGGAACGACGACGGCTCGATCGCCTATGCGCACCACGCTCACCTGATCGATGGTGAGACCCTCGATCGAGTCGTCGTGGCCGAGGTTGGCGAGCTCCTGCGCCGAATGCCAGCCCGGCGCCGATGGCTCCGCGTTTGCGTCATTCGGTCCGGGGAGCACGCCGGTGATCATGCCGGGTGCATCGGCGCCCCTCTCGCGCGGCTTGAACAACGGCGCACCCTCGCGGTCGGACGATGCCGGGCTACGACGCGATCCTGACTCCTTGTTCGACCGCCGCAACAAGCTCATGTCCGGCCGCTTCCATCGGCTCGCGTGCGGATGACGATTCCGCGATGGCGCCGGTCGAGAATCTTCACGAAGCAGTGATCGGCACCTACCGGTCCGCGGTGAAGCGCACCATTCATCAGGCTGGTGAGAAGTCGTAGCGAAACACGAACGCGGCGCCGAAGCGCACCGCGAGAGCCGGCGGAGGGTAGCCATACGCGACCTCGACCGATTCGACGTAGCGCCGCGAGGGAGCGACGATCCAGAGCCGGGGATAGCTGTCCCGCGCCCGCTCGAACGTCTGCGCGCTCGGACTCCCGGCGACGTCCTCGATCCCGAACCCGCCCCACGGCGCGAGCGGATGCACCGGGGTCGGCAGCCTGGCCGGGCCTTGCGACCCGTGCATGCGGTAGTACTCGAAGCCCAAGCGGCTGCGGCCGGCGGCGAACAAGATCGCATCGCCGCCACGTGTCTGCCTTTCAACCAGTGCCGTGACCGGGCGCCAATCGGTCGGCCGTGCGGTCAGCAGCGATAGCGTGCCGACTGCGCCGAACACCAGCGCGCTCGCAGACAAGCCGGGTCCACCCCCGGAGCCGGTGGTCGCAGCCGCGCCCACCTTTGCCGATCCGCGACGAGGGCTCCCTCGAAGCCAGAGGAACTCGACCACGAGCACAGGGACGAGGAGGATCGATGTGCCTGCGGCGCCCACTGCAGCAGCGGCCCACAGCAGCCGAGACCCGGCGGAGTGGTTGCGCACCCGCCGAACCGCGACGATCGAGCCCAGAACCAATGCGAACGCAAGGGTGGTCGGCTCGATGCGGCTCGCTGGCCGGATCATCCCAACCGCAGCTCCCATCGGCAGGAGGGTACGCCCTACGACAGACCGGTTGCCTGTGCCGGCGAGCGTGCACGCGAAGCCGACCGCAGCGGCTGCGAACAATGCCGACAGCATCCGGAGCCACAGCTCGCTCGTGCCACCCATCATCCACACCCGCAACGCAACGGGGTAGGCGAAACCCTGCGGACGATGGGCCAACAACCGTGCGAGCGCATGCCACGACCGGTCGGCGGCCGACACGAACGGCAGCTCCGGGCTGGACAGCCCGCCGGCAGAGGCGAGTAGCACCACGAAGGCTGTCCAACCGACCCCGAACGTCCCCAGCACCGCGAACGTCGGCCATGAGCCGCCGGCGATGACCGGGGGCCGGCGTCGTTCAGTCGCGAGCGGTGGCGCCATCGCCACCTGCCTACTGCGATTCCATCCGTTCGATGTGGGCCGGCCAAGCAACGCAACGCACCACCGATCGGCCACCGGAGGTCGCCCCGAGTGCCGCCATCCACTGCCGACGGTGTTGAACAGGTTCGAGCGGTCCCATCCGTCCAGCGTCGCGCGGCCGCTGCTGTCGTCGAGCATCGAGGGCTCGACGTCGAGGACCATGGCGATGATGGACTCGACGGATGTCGTGGTGTCAGGCACTCTGCGCTCCAGTTCCAGGTGTAGGGATTGGGCGCCGCATCAGCCGTTCAGCCGTTCAGCCATGCCAGCCGTTCAGCGCAGGTCGGCTCGGATCACCGTGATCGAATGGGGTGCCATCTTGACCGGGATCACGGAGCCGTCAGCAGGCTTCGACGACGCAGCGGTGAACCCGTTCGTCGACCCGTCGTAGGTGTAGGTCTCGAACGGGGCGATGCCCTTGCAATTACGCGTGCTGATGCGGGCATCGAAGGCGGTGTTGGGGTCGAGGTTGAGGGCCACCGCCACGAGTTGCGTGGTGGCACCGTCAGTCGAGGCGAAGAGCGACGTCGACGGGGCCATCTGCGTGGCTACCGAGGTGTCGAGGAACTTGAGGCCCTTCCCGTCGACGTCACGAAAAGCCCGGAAGCCCCAGTACGAAGGTGACCCGGTCGGCGGGACGGTCCAGTAGTAGGCCGAGGTGACCCCGTTCTGACCGAAGCGGCCGAGCGCCTCGGCCGTCGCCAGCCCGCCGCTGATGTGGGTCTCTCCGCCGAAGTTCCACTCGCCGATCGAGATGCCCACGCCCGGCGCGTTCTCGTCGATCCACTTCTGCAGCCGCGGGATGAGCATGACGTTGTCGTCGATCCACGACTCGTCCTTGTAGGTCGGGTCCCACAGGGCGCGGGTCGAACGGAGCCGCAGTGCTGCGGTCTTCGCATCGGTGCCGC
>JAYUDQ010000137.1:0-6499 GCA_043739745.1 Acidimicrobiia bacterium
TTGTGGCGGTGCGTATCCGCGATGCGTTCCTCGCCCTCTTGCTGGTTCTGCTCACGATCTTCTTCCTCGGTTCGGTCGTGGGCCATCCCGAGGAGACACTCGCACAGCGTGATGCCAGCGCTGCGCAGGTTCACCAGATTCGCGTAGATCTCGGTCTGACTGCCCCTGTTGTCGTTCAGCTCGGTCGCTACCTGAAGGGAATCGCGACGGGGAACATGGGGGACTCGTTCGTGATTGCCAAAGGTGAACCTGCGCTGCCGCTGGTCACGCAGCGCCTTGCCGCAACCTTGAAGCTCACACTTGCTGGGATATTCGTGGCCGCAATACTGGGAGTTGGCTTCGGTGTTGCCGCCGGGGTCAGACCAGGCAGCCTGATGGATCGTGTGGCCTCGTCAATCGCCACTGCATTCGTCTCCTTCCCGTACTTCTGGACCGGGCTGATCCTGATCGTCGTCTTTGCCGTGAAACTGAAGTGGGTTCCGGTTCTGGCCGACGATCGGCGATTGTCGAGCTACTTCTTGCCTGCTACCACGCTCGGTCTTTACCATGGAGGTCGTCTGTTCCAACTCGCACGGTCGGCGACGTTCGACGAGCTGTCGAAGTCATACGTCACCGTTGCTTCGGCAAAAGGCCTCGGTCACCGTGCCATCGTTGTGCGGCACATACTGCGTAACATCGGCGTGCTCATTGCGACGATGGTCGGCTGGGAGTACTCGCGCATGTGGGGTGGCACGGTCTTTCTCGTGGAGTTCGTCTTTGCGTGGCCCGGAATCGGCAAACTGGTCACCGATGCGGCGAGTCGCCATGACTTCCATGTGGTCGAGGCCGGGGTCGTGCTTGCCGGACTGTTCGTGGTGTTCTCGAACCTGATAGTGGACGTCTTGTACAACCTCATCGACAAGCGGATCGAGGTCAGCTGATGTCCATTGTTGTCGTGAACGACGCCACGCACCTGGGATCCCGGTCCTGGCGGACGCTCGTTCGCGCGAAGCTCTGGCTGATTTCCGTGGTGACCATCGCGGTCATCCTTGTGTTCGCGGTGTCCGGGTCTCTGCTTGCGCCGTACAATCCGGTCGAGCAACTGCCACAGGAGAGACTGCTGGGTCCGTGGACCCGTGGCTCGCGTGGACTCTATGTGTTCGGTACGGACGAGCTGGGACGCGACGTTCTCTCCAGAACGATCCAAGGCGCAAGGCTGACCCTTTTCATCGCGCTGATGAGCACATTGATCGGGGCAGTGATCGGGGTTTCGCTCGGCATGATCGCCGGCTATCGAGGTGGAAGGATCGATCGGCTTGTCATGCGTCTTACGGAGGCCCAGACAGCAATGCCGATGTTCCTCATTGCATTGCTCCTCCTGTCCAACCTTGGTCCCTCGATCTGGAACCTGATCGCCATTCTTCCGACGTATGTATGGCCGACATTCGCGAGGATCATCCGCGCTGAAGCGCTGCGACTCCGATCCACCTCGTTCATCGAGGCGGCGGTCGCGTTGGGCTGTTCGACACCGCGAATCCTCTGGCGACACATGTTTCCGAACCTTGTCGGACGCGTCGGCGTGCTCACCGCCATCAGCTGTGGCCAAGTCATTCTCGCCGAAGCCGGCCTTTCCTTCATCGGTGCGGGGGTGCAGGGCAACGACGTGACGTGGGGCCTGCTGATCTCGAGCGGCCGGAAGTATCTTGCCGTTGCCTGGTGGCCGTCAGTCTTTGCCGGCCTGGCTGTGGGAGTCACCGTGTTCTCGCTCAACGGGCTCTCTCGACGATTCACCGGCCAAGAAGGACGACGATGACTGCACTTCTCGAAATCGAGGACCTTCGGTGCTCCTTTCAGACCCAGAGCGGGGAGGTCCGAGCTGTTGACGGCGTCTCGTTCTCTATCGACACCGGTGAGACTCTCGGGGTCGTGGGCGAATCGGGGAGCGGAAAGACGGTCACGGCGATGTCCATCTTGCGGCTCTTCTCCGCGACCACCAATGTGCGCCTGTCGGGCCGGGTCATGTTCGAGGGAGTCGATCTCCTGCGAGCGAAGGGCCGTGACCTGCGTCGAGTGCGAGGAGGCCGTATCGGCGTCATCTTCCAAGATCCCCTGACCTCGCTCGATCCCGTGATGCCGGTCGGGGACCAGATCGCCGAAGCAATTGTCCTTCACAAGGGTCTGTCGAGGAAGGCCGCATGGCATCGATCGATCGAACTGCTCGATAGAGTCGGCATTCCCGACCCCGAGAAGCGGGCGAGCGATCTTCCGTATCAGTTCAGCGGGGGGATGCGACAGCGCATCATGATCGCGATAGCAATCTCCTGTGATCCGAAGATGTTGATCGCCGACGAAGCAACGACGGCTCTTGATGCCACGGTCCAGGCTCAAGTCTTGGCGCTTATCGACGACATCCAGCGCGAACGCGGTATGGCGACGATGGTAATCAGTCACGATTTCGGAGTTGTCGCGGCGGTCTGTGATCGAGTCCAAGTGATGTATGCCGGGCAGGTGATCGAACGTGCCCCGATTGGAGCTCTGCTGACGACGTCATCGCATCCTTACACCACAGCGCTACTGCAACTCGTCCCCAAACTGGACCAGACCAAGCATCACCGTTTGCGACCGATTCCGGGAGCGCCGCCCGTGTCGAATCTCGGTATCAACGGGTGCCGGTTTGCGGAACGATGCCAACACCGTAGGTCGATTTGTGATGATCCACCTCCGCTCTTTGATGTTGCCCACGGGCACACCAGCGCGTGTTGGCTGGCTGATCCGAACGCTGCTCACGGGAACGCCGCTCACGAACAGCTCGCCCCCGTTCTCGCAAGCCAATCGGGAGGACAGCAACTATGAGGCTTCAGGACGCGGCTGCACCGCGTACGAGCGCGACCGGTGTGGACTGCGCGACCGGTGTGGACTGCGCGGCGGCGGAGCCGATGCTCGAACTTGAGCACGTTGTCGTTTCGTTTGATACGCACCTCGGTCGCATCTCTCCAGTTGACGATGTGTCACTCGTCATCCGCAAGGGCGAGACACTCGGTCTGGTGGGGGAGAGCGGTTGCGGCAAGTCCACGCTCGGCCGGGCCATCCTTCGACTGGTGCCGGCGGCGTCCGGATCAGTGCGCCTGGAGGGTGAAGATCTCGCCCGGAAATCGCTCGCTGAACTCCGACCGCTGCGAAAGGACCTTCAGGTCATCTTCCAGGATCCTCGGGGATCGCTCGATCCCACGATGAGCGTGTCCGACATCGTGGCCGAGCCACTGAAGGTTCACAAGCTCGCGAACAGAGCGGACATCCCTGCCAGGACGGACGCCATGCTCGTAAGCGTCGGGCTCGACCCGGACCTCGGCGCTCGGCGTCCCGGCCAACTGTCGGGCGGCCAACAACAGCGAGTGGGGATCGGCCGGGCCCTCATCACCGAGCCGAAGCTGGTGGTGTGCGACGAGCCCGTCTCGGCCCTCGACGTGTCCGTCCAGGCACAGGTGATCAACCTGCTGCAGGACCTTAAGGAGCGCACGGGCGTCGGGTACCTGTTCATCTCGCACAACCTCGCCGTCGTGCGCCACCTGGCCGATCGGGTGGCCGTGATGTACCTCGGTCGGATTGTCGAGCAGGGGCCCACTCACGAGGTGTTCGCTCGGCCGCTGCATCCCTACACCCGGTCGCTGCTGGCCTCGGTGCTCCGCGCCGATGTCGACGCGTCGGAGCGCCTCCACGAGATGCGCGAGCACGTGCGGGGCGACGTTCCGAGCCTCAGCGCAGTGCCGTCGGGCTGCCGGTTCCACCCACGCTGTCCTTTTGCCACCGACGAATGCCGCACGACCGTCCAGGAGCTCGCGCCGATCGACGGCGACCATGCCGATGACCATCAGGTCGCATGCCACCGCTGGCGTGAGATCGAACCGATGCCGGAGGTCTACCGAGCCAGATGAGCGACGAACCGAGCAACCATCTGCCTTCGCCGCGGACGGCGATCGTGTCGCCGGACGCGCCCACCCCCACCGGTCCGTTCCCCCACGCGATCCGCGTCGGTGACCTCGTCTTCACATCGGGTCAGGCCGGTCGCAACCGCGAGACCGGCGTGATGGGCGACGCGGCCGAGCAGGTCGACTGGGCGCTGCGCAACATCGCCGCCATCCTCGCCTCCGCGGGGACATCGATGGTCGATGTCGTGAAGGTGACGTTGTTCCTGCGTGACGACGTGACCGACATGGCGGCGGTGAACGGGTCGTACACCGCCCACTTCGGCGCCGCGCTTCCGGCCCGCTCGTCGGTGTTCGTGAGCCGCCTGAAGGGCCCCGACATGCTGGTAGAGATCGAGGCGGTCGCCCATGTCGGCTGACCTTGAGTCGTCTACTGCTGCGCCCGTCGCAGCATCCGCTCCTGCGCTGTCCGCCCGATCGCAGGTCGCCGTCGGCAGGCACGGGGCAGTGGCCGCGGGGCATCCGCTCGCAGCGGAAGCGGCTCTGCAGGTGCTGCGCGACGGTGGCAACGCGGTGGACGCGGTGATCGCCGGTTCGGCCGTCCAGTGCGTTGCCGAGATGCCGTGGTGCGGTCTCGGTGGCGATGCGTTCGCCATCATCCATACCGCCGATGGTGAAGTGCTGTGCTTCAACGGCAGTGGTGTTGCACCGATGGGAATCGCGGAGGCTCTCGGGTCGCGGGACAAGGTGCCGCGCCACGGCATGTTGTCGGTCGGCGTGCCCGGGATCGTCGATGTCTGGGACCAGCTTGCCGAGCGGCTCGGCACGCTCCCGCTCGGTCGCCTCATGGCTCCGGCCATCGTCTGCGCCGAGGGCATGACGTTCGACGCGCGGCTCGTGGGTGCGTTCGCTGCGCTTGCTGGTCAGCCCGGTTGCGATTCGCTCCAGGCCCTCGGTGGATCGGTTCGCCTCGGTGACCGGTTCAGGCAATCCGATCTCGCGGCCACGCTGCAGGCTGTCGCCGGCGGCGGACGCGACGCGTTCTACCGCGGTCGGGTCGCTGAGGCGATTGCCGCTCACGCACACTCGCTGGGCGGCGCGCTGGGAGTTGACGACCTTGCCGCGCATTCGGGCGAATGGACCGCGCCGTTGTCGGCCCGCTACCGCGACACAACCGTCTTCGTGCAGCCGCCGGTCTCGATGGGCGTGCTGCTGCTCGTGGCGCTTCGGCTCGTCGAGCGGGCCATGCCGGAGGGACTGCCTCGTGATCCTGCCCGGCTCATCGACTTCCTCGTGCGGGTCAAGCATGTGGTCTTCGACGAAGCCCTTCCGCTGCTCGGCGACCCCCGACGCTCCACGTTCGATCCTGTAGGGCTGCTGCGCGACGAGTGGATTGCCGGGCACCAGCCCCCCGTCCACGAAGCGATCGGAGGGAACGGTTCCGACACGACCTCGATAGCGGTCACCGACGAACAGGGCAACTCGGTGTCCTTCATCCACTCGCTGTTCAACGAGTTCGGGTCGCGCGTGCTCGTGCCCGGCACCGGCATCGTGCTCAACGACCGTCTCGCCAACCTCCGTGTCGACGCAGAGTCGCCGAACGGGCTCGAGCCCGGGAAACGGCCGATGCACACCTTGCACGGCTACATCGCCCGTAGTGACAACGGGCGCGTCATCGCCGGCGCAACTCCCGGCGGACGCGGCCAGGTGCAGACGAACCTGCAGGTGCTCCTGAACATCTTCGACCATGGCGACTCGATCGGTGACGCGATCGACCGGCCCCGCTGGGTGAACGGACTGCCACGCCGAGCGCCCGACGACGACACGCTCTACGTCGAGGCGTCGTTCGATCCGGCGCAAGCAGCGCAGCTCGCCGAATGGGGCCGCCGCGTCGAGATCGCCGAGAACGAGGCGGACGACCACTTCGGTGCGTGCACGATCGTCGAGCGCGAATGCGGACAGTGTCGCGCCGCAGCCGACCACCGGCGCCACGCTTCGGCGGTGGCGTGGTGACGGCCGCGCCTTCACACGCTCGGTCAATCTTGACTGCTGAACCCATCCCGAACCTAAATGCAGGAGTCGTGTCATGAGCACTGCCACAACCTCGCCGTCGATCTCGCGAGGCATCCGCTACCCCTTCCCGATCAATCGTGACCTCTACAAGTGGCCGACGTTCACCGATGCCGAGTTCGCCCGCCGTCACGCCATCGTGCGCAAGTTCATGGACGATCGCGACCTCGACTGCCTGCTCATCACCGGCAACAACTCCATCTGGGAGCGGGGCTGGGCCAACATCCGCTGGGTCACGAACTTCATGGGGACGATGGAGCTCGACTGCACCTGCGTCTTCCCGCGCGAGGGCGACCCCATGCTCGCCATCCTCGGCCTGAACGCCCGCCTGCCGGACCGCATCGCCCGTTCCATCGTCACCGACGTCCGCGGTGGCCTCAACACGTCGGGTGTCGTCGTCGACTACCTGCACGAGCTCGGCATCACGAAAGGCCGCGTGGGGATCATCCAGCCTGCGCCGTTCATCGACATCTCGCACGATCACCACGTCGCGCTCACCGAGGCGTTCCCCGACGTCGAGTTCCCCC
>JAYUDQ010000138.1:0-6498 GCA_043739745.1 Acidimicrobiia bacterium
AATCACGATGCCTGATCCCTCCGACCCGACGCGTGCGCAGCCGTCGCCCGACGGCCTTGCTTCTGCGCATGTCGACGCGTCGACGATCGCGCTTCTCGCCGGGGTCGAACTCGATGCCGCCGTAATCGCGGAGCTGGTCGGGTTCCTGCTCGATGACGACCCGGACCTGCCCTCCTACTGGCACCTCGCCCCCCTCCTCCTGGCGGCCGAGCACATTGAGTCCTGCCTCGTATGCGATGGGGTCCGTGTGGGCATCGTTGGCGCGGCAGTGGCCGCGCTCTCCGGTGTGCTACCTGCGGTCACGGTCGCAACCCGTGATGCGCACCTTGCCGCTGCGCTTGCGGCCTTCGACGGCTCGACTGCCAGGGGACCGTACGGCGACACAGAGGCCCAGGCTGGGGCTCTGGAGGCCCGTACCCGTCGCCCGTGGCTGCGGGCACGCACACGCAGACCGCGAGCGGGCCTCGGGGTCGGGCCTGCCTCCGGGGGTAATCCGGGCGGGTTCCCCTCCTCGACCTGGGCCTTCGTACGCGACCGCCGCGTTCTTCTGGCGGTGGCCGTCGTGCTCGCAATTTCTGTTCCACTCGTCGTGAACGGTGGTCGCCGGAATCGTCCCGACGCCGCCAAGGCGGTCGAGACGACAACGACCCAGACGACGGTGGCTGACACCACGGCTGCGGCGGCTCGCAGCAAGGCGGCGGTTTCCACGGATGGGGTTGTGGCCGAGGCGGAGGGAGAGTCCACCGGTGACGGAATCGCCCAGGCCGACACCACGACCGCGAGCGCAGACCAAACCGCGAGCGGCCCGGCACCGGTCATCGCCGGGGCGGATCCCGGGGCATCGGCGATCGCCGTGCCGGCGCCGCCCTCGGCACCACTTGCGTCGGTCTCGACTACGCCGGCAACGACGCCGCCGACGGTTGCCCCGATCACCACGCCGGTACCTTCCACGAAGTCGCCGGCGACGCCAGTCGCGGCCAAGCGTTCCGTAGTTTCGACCTCACGGCCTTCGGATGCCGCCCTTGCCGCTGTTGCGACAACGGTACCCGCCGCGGCGGCGCGCACAACCGTGCTGGCCAGCGCCGACACAGCTGACAGCGCTGGATCGAAACCCGTACGCGACCTGGGAACCCTCGGAAGCTTCACCGATGAGGAAACCGCACTCGTTGCGTTCGCAGCCGCGGGGAGTCCAACTCCGACCGGAGCGCCCGCCGCCAAAGTCCCCACACCCGGAACGGGTGACGTTTCTGGCCCGGCCGCAGCGGCGCCAGCCGTCAGCGGGGCGGACGGGCGATGTGCACGCGCAGTCATCGGAGCGGACACGGTCGCACGCGCGGACATCAACGGTGTCGCCGTCCTCATCGTGTCGTTCTCCGAGCCCTCCCCGGGACATGTGCAACTGCTGACCGCTGACGGCTGTGTCGTTCGGCTCGATCGAAGCCGCTGAAGCGGACGACCCGCACGAGTCGCCTCGCATGTTGCGCCAACTACGCTGACGACGTGGCCGACGAGACAAGTGCATCCGGTTCCGACTGGGCAACCCAGGTGGTTGACACGCTCGAGAGCGTGGTTGGTGCCGTCAAGGCGAAGACGACGGTTCCTGCCCTCAATCTCGTGCGAACGGTCGTCTACGCCCTCATGGGCGTCGGGCTCGTCTTCGCCACGCTGCTGCTGCTCACGATCGGCTCTGTGCGGCTCCTCGATGCATACCTCCCACAGGGGGTATGGCTGGCCTACCTGATCCTTGGCGGAATCTTCTTCGCAGTTGGCCTGTTCGTGTGGTCGAAGCGAAGCGTCAAGCGCTGAGCAGCTCCCGAGAGGCTCGACCTCTTGTGCAGGCTGAGGCGCACGACCTGAAAACGGCCCCCTTGAGGGCACGCACGTCCCAAACGACAAGGAGTTCTCGCGGTGTCCATGACCCGAAATGTGATCATCATCGGCTCCGGCCCTGCCGGCCTGACGGCCGCCATCTACGCCGCTCGAGCCAATCTCGCGCCGTTTGTCATTGAAGGCGAGATCTCCTCGACCGGTGATCAGCCTGGCGGCCAGCTCATGCTGACCACGGAGGTTGAGAACTTTCCCGGCTTCGAGCACGGCATCCAGGGACCTGAGCTCATGAGCACCATGCGGGCGCAGGCCGCTCGATTCGGCGCCGAGTTCGAAACGGCAAAAGTGACCCGGATCGACTTCTCTGCGCGCCCCTATCGGGTCTGGGTCGGAGCTGATGAGCATCAGGCCCATGCCATCATCGTGTCGACTGGTGCACGGTCCCTGATGCTCAACATCGAGGCCGAAGCCCGACTGCTCGGACACGGGCTTTCAACGTGCGCGACCTGCGACGGATTCTTCTTTCGAGGCCAGGAGATCGCGGTGGTCGGCGGTGGCGACTCCGCCATGGAGGAAGCGATCTTCCTCACCAAGTTCGCCAGCAAGGTGACGATCATCCATCGCCGGGCCAGCCTTCGCGCTTCGAAGATCATGCAAGAGCGGGCATTGAAGAACGACAAGATCAGCTTCGCCTGGAATAGCCAAGTCGTCGACCTCGAAGGTGAAGGCAAGCTTGAAGCAGCCATCCTCGAAGACACGGTGACCGGTGCTCGCAGCACCCTTCCGGTATCGGGCCTCTTCGTCGCCATCGGTCATGTCCCCAATACCGACCTGTTCTCGGGTGTGCTCGATATGGATGACCAGGGCTACCTCATCACCGAGGGAAAGAGTTCGAGGACCAACATCGACGGCATCTTCGCCTGCGGGGACGTTCAAGACCACACCTACCGCCAGGCCATCACGGCTGCGGGGTCCGGGTGCACGGCCGCGATCGACACCGAGCGATGGCTCGAAGCCAACCTGCACTGAAGTCGTTGCGCACGCAGATCCAACTTGCTCGTGGAAGCGGGAACAATTCCGGTCCCGGCCGATGTTCTGGATCCCAGTCTGAATCCGAAAGGTAACGAAAAAATGGCAGCAGGAATACTCACCCTCACTGATGGAACGTTCGACGAGCAGGTTGGCGCCTCGTCAACCCCAATCCTCGTGGACTTCTGGGCGGAATGGTGCGGACCATGCAAGATGATCGCCCCCATCTTGGAGGATATTGCCAAAGATCAGGAAGGTCGGGTTACCATCGCCAAGCTCAATGTCGATGAAAACCCCGAGATCGCCCGCCGATTCGACGTCATGAGCATCCCCACGCTCCTCCTGTTCAAAGACGGCGAGGTGGTCAACCGGACTGTCGGAGCCAAAGGCAAGAACCAGCTGCTCACGGAGCTCGAGCCGCATCTCTGAGCGCAATTCGGGGCTGTCGCCGTACCCCGTTCCCTCGATGGCGGAGTAGCACAACCTCACGCGTCGAAGGCGGCCAAATGGCCGCCTTCTTCATCCCCCCGTCAGTCCGCCTCGTCAGTCCGCCTCGTCAGATGCCTTTCGTGAGGCCGTGACGATACGGAAGATGCGTTCCAAATCCGCGAGATCGGCAAACTCAACGGTCATACGGCCCCGCTTGTTCGCCACGAGCTCCACGCTCACCCGGGTGTCGAGCATCTGCCCGAGGACTTCTTCGAGTTCCAGCAAACCCGCCGGCCGATCGGGTTGCACCTTCTTTGCGGGCTTGGCCGACACGGGTGTTCCCTGTTCACGCAGACGCACTGCCTCTTCGACGGCCCTGACCGACATGTCCTCCTTCACGACTCTCCGGGCAAGGGTCTCCTGGAACGCCTTGTCGGTCGTCCCAAGGAGTGCACGGGCATGGCCGGCGTCGACCTGGCCCTCCAACACCATTCGCTGGATTGCCGGCGAGAGCTGAAAGAGTCGAAGCGTGTTGGAAATAGCAGCACGGCTCTTCCCAACGCGAGTTGCTACCTGCTCGTGGGTGAACGAGAAGTCATCCACCAGCTGCTGATATGCAGCCGCTTCCTCGAGCGGGTTGAGGTCGGCCCGATGCAGGTTCTCTACGAGTGCCTGTTCGAGCGCATCCTGATCAGCGGCCGAGCGAATGACGGCCGGGATCGTTGTCAACCCGGCCCGACGCGCCGCTCGCCACCGGCGCTCACCCGCGATCAGCTCGAACTGGCCGTTGTCCGCCGGACGCAGCAAGACCGGTTGCAGCACACCCAGTTCCTTGATGGATGCAGCAAGTAAGGCGATGCCTTCGTCGTCGAAACTCGATCGTGGCTGGTACGTGTTGGGACGAATGGCCGAAATGGCCACCTCCAACAGCCTCGCCCCCGGATTCGATCCGGTGACCGTGGATTCGACGTCTGTCGTGGGCAAGAGTGCCCCCAACCCTTTACCCAGCCCGCTTTGGCGTACCACCACTGATCTCCTTTGCAAGCTCTCGATAGGCAATGGCGCCTCGCGACGTTGGATCGAATACCGTGATCGGCTGCCCGAAGGACGGGGCTTCCGAGAGGCGGACGCTGCGCGGAACGATGTTCTTACAGACCCGTTCACCGAAGTGGCTGCGGATTTCCCGCATGACCTGATCGGACAATTTTGTCCGCGCGTCATACATCGTGAGAATGATGGCGCTTATCTCCAGCTGCGGGTTGAGGTTCGCCTGGACGAGATTGACATTGCGGAGGAGTTGACCCAGACCTTCCAGGGCGAAGTACTCGCACTGGATGGGAACCACGATTTCTGTTGCCGCGGCAAGTGCATTGATGGTGAGCAAGCCGAGTGACGGCGGGCAGTCGATGACCACAAAGTCGAAGTCATCGATGATCCGGGCGATTGCCCGCTTCAGCTTCAACTCCCGACTAAAGGCCGGCACGAGTTCAATTTCAGCGCCTGCAAGATCAATGGTCGTGGGCACGATGAAGAGGTTCCGGATCGAGGTCGCCTCAACGCAATCCTCCATCGGTGCATCCCGCATGAGAACGTCGTAGACCGAGAAGCGGAGGTTCCGAGCGTTGATGCCGAGGCCCGTCGTGGCGTTGCCTTGCGGATCGAGATCGATGACCAGCACGCGGTAGCCCATGTCAGCGAGCGAAGCGCTGAGATTTATTGCGCTCGTCGTCTTCCCAACCCCGCCCTTTTGGTTGGCCATCGCAATGGTCCGCGGAAGTTGACGGGCAAAGGTCTGCTGCGCAGGCGCTGGGGAAATGTCTGACGTGGTATCCATCCGTCCACCGATCTCTTTGGGCGGCGCCGAACGTCGAGCGATGGTCCGACGTCGCGTCCTGCCGACGGGACGGCCATCGTGGTCTTCGCCGAAGGTGAAGTCAAGGACCATCGCTCAACATGTTTCACGTGGAACAGTCAAACTCGAACAGTCGAGTGCTGCCGAGCCGAACGATCAGAAGAGCGGCCGCTTCTCCGGTATGCCGATGCGCCGTGGATAGCGATCCGGACAATCGGCCTCCTGGCGTCCCACAAAGAAGTGAAATGGCGCAGACACCCGCTCCTGGACAACGAGCCCAAGCTGACGGAGACCGGAGATCGGCCAACGGTCCAGGTGATCCTCCGGTGCGTCGCTGACCACCAGGAAGCCGTCCGGCCTGAGAAGCGGAGCCGCACATTCAGCCGTCACGCCTGGACCTGCAAACCCTCGGGCAACGACTGCGTCGAAGGTGCCACGCGACGATTCTGCCCGTCCGAAGGCTTCCGCTCGAATACAGACAACGGAACTACGGCCTTCGAGTTCGAGTTGCTGAAGCTGCTCCCGCAGAATGGCCATCCGCTTCTGACTGCTGTCGACGAAGCAGACCTGCGTCCATGGCAGGAGCATCATGATCACCAAGCCCGGAATACCGCCACCACTGCCGAGATCAGCGATGCGGACGCCACCGATCGGTGAGGCGGAAGTGAGGAGGCGGGCCGTCAACTCGGCGAAGGCGACCGAGTGCGCAAGTTGGACTTCGATGTCTTTCGGACCGAGAAAGCCCAGATGCTGCGCCCGGTCCAACGCGGCGAGGAGCGGTTGACGAACCTCGGACAGCGCTCGAACACGCACTATGAGGCGCTGGTCGGGGGCGGAGTCAGACGGGCAGGAGGACAACGCGGCGGTTCGGCTCCTCGCCCTCCGACAGGGAACGAACACCGTCAATGCTATTCACGGCGTCGTGCACGACCTTGCGGTCAGCAGGCGTCATCGGCTCAAGCGCCCGACGTTCATTCGACGCGAGCACGTCGGCCGCCACCTTGCGAGTGAACTCGTCCAACGCTGCTCGCCGCTTCTGACGATACCCCGCAACATCCAACAGGATCCGACCTGCATGCCCATCAGACTCGTAGTGGACAACTGTGCGCAGGAGTTCCTGGATCGCGGTCAGCGTCTGCGCTTTCGGCCCGATCAGCACACCCAGGTCATTGCCGACGATTCGGTACTCGACAAGGCCTTCGGCCACGTCGTGGCGCTCGAATGTCCCTTGCAGGCCGAACGCAGCAAGGAGACCGATGAGGAATCGCTCGGCAATCGCATCCTGGTCGGCGACCAGATCGTCATCGCCGCCCTCGCCGCTGGCCACGGCCGCATCGGCAGTCTTGGCGGGCTTCACCGCA
>JAYUDQ010000139.1:0-15259 GCA_043739745.1 Acidimicrobiia bacterium
GACGCGCAGAGCCGCCAGCTCGACCAGTTCGTTTGGGACCATCCGACGATGTGCATCCTGGTCGCGGTCGGCAACGACGGCACCGACAACGATCGCGACGGCAGGATCAATCTCGGTTCCGTCACCTCCCCGGCGACGGCGAAGAACTGCATTGCTGTCGGAGCGTCGGAGAACCTGCGGCGGCAGTTCGATTCGGACACCTATGGATCGTTCTGGCCCCTCGACTATCCCGTCGCCCCGTACAAGAACGCGCCGATGGCCGACGACCCAGGACAGGTCGTGGCGTTCTCTAGTCGAGGCCCGACGGCGGACGGTCGTATGAAGCCCGACGTGGTCGCCCCCGGCACGTGGATCCTGTCGACGAAATCGACGATGTTGAGTCCAACCGCCAATGGTTGGAAGCCGTTTTCTGCTTCGCCAAGGTACTTCTACATGGGCGGCACGAGCATGGCGACTCCGCTCACCGCAGGTGCGGTGGCCGCGCTTCGACAGCACGTGCGACGAGACCACGGGATCGCGCAGCCGACGGCCGCGCTGTTGAAGGCGGTCCTCATCGCGAGTGCCGAGCGTCTGGCGAACACGGCACCCGCGGGCACCGTGGTGGACCCCCACCAGGGTTACGGGCGCGTGAACGTGGCGGCCATTGCCACGCCCGCTGCCGGTGTCGCGGTCGTGCTGCAGCAGAACCGCAAAGTAGCGACCGGGGCGGTGAGACGTACGACGGTGATCGTCACGGGGTCGAACAAGCCGCTGAAGGTCGTACTCGCCTACAGCGATTTTCCAGGCACACAGCTCGTCAACAATGTGAACCTCGTCGTCCATTCGCCGAACGGTGACGTCTTCGTCGGCAACCAGGTCGACGGAGCGCCACCGAACTTCGACAGCACCAACAACGTCGAGGTGGTTTCGATCCCAAGTGCCGCGTCCGGCCAATGGACCATAGAGGTGATCGGCTCGAACATCCCACGTGGCCCGCAGCCGTTCGCGCTGGTCGTTCTCGGCCGAATCGCCTGATTTTCGGGACACGACCGGACGTCTGTTCCCGCTACGAACGAAAGCCCGCAAGGACAAATCGGCAACGGGATCGTATCCCATTGACGGTGAATGTGCTGTTGCACTCAGCTCAGGTGGGCGCGATTTCGCCCACCCGTCAGAGAGGGAAGAACGATGGCAGACAGCATGACGCAGATCCGAATTGCCGGAGCCGTCGGCGCGAAGCGAAACCTCGCAATACTCGGCGACGGGTTCACCGGGGCCGATCAGCACCTGTTCGACGACTGGGTGCGCGATGCCGTGATGAACGGAGCGTTCGGGCACGACTACTTCTACGAGGACGGGTCGGCATGGAACATCTACCGGGTCAATCTGGAATCGGTCGACTCGGGGATCAGCACCCGCGTCTACGACGAGAAGGGTACGCCGAGCGGGGCCGACGACACGATCGTGAGCACGACGCTTCTGGATACGTCGCTCGGGATCATCTTCAGCGGCTCCTGGTCCCACTGCTGGCTGGAGTACGGGGCGCAGTCGGAGTCGCGGGTCCAGGCGGCACTGAACACGTGGGTACCGGACTACCAGTTTGTACTGATCGTGCTGAACACGATGGGATTCGGTGGCTGCGCCTGGGGCGGTCGGTCCCACACGACTCTCGGCAGCGACTGGACGGTCATCGCCCACGAGTTCGGGCACGGACTCGGCGGCCTGGCCGACGAGTACAGCGTCGACGGAAACCACACCACTGGTGAACCGGGAGCTGTCAATCTCACGATCAACACGAACCGTGCCACCATCAAATGGGGAAACTTCATCGATCCGGGCACACCCGTCCCGACAGGCGTCGGCGGGGGCGCCGACTACAACCAGGGTGCAAAACCGCCTGGCTGGAGCGACGACCAGGACGTCGGCCTGTTCGAAGGCGGAGGAACGGAGCTGACCAGCATCTACCGCCCGGTCGTGAACTGCCGGATGAAGGGAAATGCCCCGCCATATTGTCCAGTCTGTTACACGTCCTTCAAGCGGCAGTACGACACCTACACCGGTCATACATTCGACAAGTGCTACGCCGGCGACTTCAACGGCGACGGACGTAGCGACGTGCTCGTGCACTCCGACAACTCGATCCAGATCTTCCGCTCGAACGGCGAGCAGCTGGACCTCGTGTCCAGCGCTGTCGAGCGCGTACCTGGTTCGTGGCAGTTCAAAGGTGGCGATCAATTCTTCGTCGGCGACTTCAACGGCGACGGCAGGGACGAGGTCGCGGTGTTCAACGGCAGCGATTGGAACATGCCCTATCTCGGCCTGCTCGCCGATGACGGGAACAACGGCCTGCAGCTGATAGCCCGCTACGACGGTGACATCCGGGGCTGGGGCGGCCTGGCCCGCAACGACCACTTCCACGTCGGCGACTTCGACGGCAACGGCCGCCAGGATCTTCTCGTGACCAACGGCGACGACTGGTCGATGACCTATGCGGCCATGCTTCGCTCGACGGCGAACGGGTTGGAGCTGGTGCGCCGCTTCGACGGTGACATTCCCGGTTGGGGTGGGCTGGCGAAGCACGACCAGTTCTTCGTCGGCGATTTCTCCGGCCACGGGAAGGCCGACTTGTACATCTTCAATGGCGATGACTGGTCGATGAGCTACGTCGGCATGTTCCGCTCAACAGGTGCCGATCTGCAGATGACGGCCCGCTTCGACGGCGACATTCCGGGATGGGGCGGCCTTGCCAAACATGACCAGCTGATCCTCGGCGACTTCGATGGGGACGGGCGCATCGATGCGTACATCTTCAACGGGAACGACTGGTCGATGCCCTACCTCGGCATGTTCCACTCGACGGGGCAGTCGTTGCAGATGGTGCACCGCTACGACGGCGACGTGCCGGGGTGGGGCGGTATGGCCCAGCACGACCGGTTCTTGGCCGCTGACATCACCGGTGATGGTCAGACGGACCTGTTCGCCTACAACAGCGAGGACTGGGCGGAGGAGTATCTCGGACGCATGCTCTCCAGCGGTTCGGCACTCCACGCGGACTTCGTCGGCGACTGGGTGGGAGAATGGAATCTCGGTCCACTCGACCGCTTCGAGGTCTGCAATTTTGAAGGAGGCAAGGGTCAACGGAACCTCTTTGTGCACAATCGTGACTGGTTCGGAATGATCCGAGGCAGACGATCGCTCAGTCTGCAGCGGCTGTATTACCGCTGGATCCACAACTATCGGCACGGCCGGAACTGGTGAAGGAGATCCCATGTCCAACACATCACGACCAACGAAGCCCCAGCCCGACGAGGCGGTACGCCCAGTAGTCGGCCGGGGAAAGTCGAAGACGGACCGGGCGCCGCAACCGCAGTCGAAGGGGAGATTGGTGGCGAAGGCCGCCGTCTCGCCAGATCAGCCCGCGGGCCCGGTCACCCATCAAGGCGACCAGATTCC
The DNA here is from genome assembly GCA_043739745.1 of Acidimicrobiia bacterium. Taxonomy (GTDB): domain Bacteria; phylum Actinomycetota; class Acidimicrobiia; order Acidimicrobiales; family JANYDT01; genus JAYUDQ01. The sequence goes on from JAYUDQ010000139.1 coordinate 3,433, forward strand.
GCGACGTGGCGGGCGCGTGAGCAGGGCCGCCACCCTGGCCGGCAACTCGTATGTACGCTTCCGTGTGCATATAGAGGACGGCGAGATGTCGGTTGTGGACGGCCATCTCGTCGAGGGCGAACTCACCCGCCCCCCGACGTTGCACGGACCGTTCGCGTACGACGTCATCGATGGCGACGAGCTCCTCCACGCAGACTCACTCGCCGATATGGCGCAGGTGCGCTCCTTCGCCGACCCGAATGGAACGGGCATCACCGCCGGACACCACACGCACCAGCAGGATTCGTACGACTTCGACGTGCGAGTTCCGTCGAAGTTCCTCACCCCCGAGGCCCTTCCGAACATTGCAATCGCCGTGCACCGCCTGAAGGACGAGACACGGTCTCCGTTGCGTGATGCGCCGCTTACCCGGCAGTTCGACCGGGAAATCCGGCTCGTGGCGCGCGTCGTCGGCATCCCGTCGTCGGTTCTCCCGACGGAGCTTCAGCCCTAGCCGGCGCCTGAGGGGTGCTGACGGCCGGGGCAGCGGCCCTGATTGCGTCGCTTCAGCCCGGGTTCAGCTACTGCACGACAGCATCGAGCACCCGACGCGTACGCGGGCCCACTCGGGCCGGCGCTCGGCGAAGTGCTCGCTGCCAGGCTGCTCGTCGTAGGGGTGGCGCAGAACTTCCAGGAGTTCGGCGATCGGCGCGCCGTCGCCACTTGTGGCCGCGTCGATGACCTCCTGCGCGATCCAGTTCCGCAGCACGAAGCGCGGGTTGCGCGAGTTCATGACGCGTACGCGCGACTCGTCGTCGAGGCCCGAGTCGGCGGCCCGCTGCGCCCACTTGCGTAGCCATTCGGCCGTTGCCGCGAGCACATCGCCGGTGAGCTCGGTCGGCGAGTAGTAGGCGTCGAGCAGGGGAGCGACGAGGTCCTCGTCGGCGATCAGTCCGGTCGGGTCGAACTTGACGTTCGCCAGGTTGCGCAGGAACAGGATGTAGTCGGTCTCGGTCATGGTGAGCAGCGCGAACAGCGCGTTGATCAGTTCGGCGTCGCCGTCCCGGGGTGATCCCCACCCGAGGCGCTCGCTCATCATCCGCGCAAAGCCGGCATCGAACGTTTCGCCGTAGGCGGCCATCGCCGCCTGCAGGCCGTCGGTACCATCGGTGAGCGGGACGAGCGCACTGGCCAGTTGCGCCAGGTTCCATCCAACGACCTGGGGTTGCGCGCTGAACCGGTAGCGGCGCTGTCCGGCGTCGGTGGTGTTGGGTGTCCAGTCCGGATCGAAGCTCTCGAGCCAGCCGTAGGGGCCGAAGTCGATGGTGAGGCCGAGGATCGACATGTTGTCGGTGTTCAGCACGCCATGGACGAATCCGACTCGCATCCACTCCACGACGAGGTGGGCGCTGCGGCGTGCGATCTCGGCGAACCAGGCTTCGATCTTGGCCTCGGGCGTGACGTGCTTCTCGGCCCAGATGTCCGGGAACTCGGTACGGATCGTGAACTCGACGAGCGCGCGGAGCGTGTCGACGTCGCCGCGCGCCGCGGGAAGCTGGAAGTTGCCGAAGCGGATGAACGTCGGTGCGACGCGGCACACGACGGCACCGGGCTCGGCCTCCGGGTTGCCGTCGTAGAGCATGTCGCGCACCACGAGGTCGCCCGTCGCAACAAGCGACAACGCCCGCGTGGTGGGCACACCGAGGTGGAACATGGCCTCGCTGCACAGGAACTCGCGGATCGACGAGCGCAGAACGGCGCGCCCGTCGGCAGTACGTGAGTACGGCGTGGGGCCGGCGCCCTTCAGCTGAAGCATCTGATGATCGCCGTTGCGGTCGATCACCTCACCGAGCGCGATGGCCCGCCCGTCGCCGAGCTGTCCTGCCCAGTTCCCGAACTGGTGGCCGCCGTAGACCATGGCGAACGGATCGGCGCCGGCGGGGACGCGGTTGCCGGAGAACACGTCGGCGAAGTCCTGGCTCGCGCCCGCCGCAGCGTCGAGGCCGAGCAGGTCGGCCACTTCGGATGACCACGCCAGCGTCACCGGTGCAGCGACGCCGGTGGGCTCAACGCGGCTGAACGCCGCACCGGTGACCTGACGGCGCCGGTTGGCCGTGTCCGGATCGGCCGGGAGTTCGGTCGTGAAGCGGTTGACGAACGTCAGCGCGTCGAGTGCGCGGGTGTCGGTGAGCGGGGTGGTGTCCACGCCATCGACGGTACCTGCACGGGAGCGCCTACCGTGCCCGTCGGCCCGGTCAGACGGCGCGACCGAGGAAGCAGAGCATCTCGGTCTGCATGTCGGCACCCGCCGGCGGCGTGACTTTCGGGCCGAAGATGCCGGGCTGGCGGATCATCGCGTCCATCGGCTTGAGGCCGCTGTAGGTGCCTTCGACGGCCTCGGCGTTCAGTGTCTCGTCCTGCCCCGTGGCGCGGGCGAGGTCCCAGGTGTGGACGAGGATGTCGCTGCACATGATCCGCCCGACCATGTCCTCGACCGGCATCGGCCCGAACGGGCTCTGGACAGTGGCCGACGCCTTCGCAGGGTCGAGCAGCACGTCGTGCAAGGCCTGTCGCGCCGAGGACCACGCGGCGACGACGTCGTCGTCGGCACCGACCGGTGTCGGCTCACCGCCGTTGGCAGTTGCTGCGAGTCCGCTGAGGTTGTTGGCAACGTGCACGGCGATGTCGCGGGCGGTCCAGCCCTCGCACGGCGTGGATACGTTCCAGTCCTTGGTTCCCTGGACTCGGGTGTCGAAATCGGCGGCGAGGGCGTTGTAGCGGTCGGAGGTGGCAGTCATACGCCGGACTGTAGGCCACGGCCACGGCCCCGGGCGCGCGTCGAGTTGACCCCGGCCCGGACCGCTCTAGCTCAGTCGGCGACGTCGACCTTCGCGACGATGTTCGTCGGCATCACCCGCACCACCATCTCCGGCGGCACCGCGTTGCGCTTCCCGTAGGCCTCGGCTTTGTCGGCACCCATGTAGCGGGCCGCGATGCGGGTGCTCCAGGCGAGGAGCTCGTCGGGGTCGGTCGACGTCGTGGCCGTGCCGGAGACCGTGACGAAAGAGAACGGTGGCGCTTCGTCGTCGAAGCACAGGCAAAGCCGGGGGTCGCGAAGGATGGCCTTCCCCTTGATCGTGTCGGCCGACGTCATGAACACGATGTCGTCGCCGTCGAGATCGACCCAGACCGGGGCGACGAGTGGGCTGCCGTTGGCGCGGACGATGCCGAGCTTCGCAGTCCGTGCCGGAAGCGCGCTGATGAAGGTCTTCCACCATTCGGGCGGGGCGTCGTTGTAGGGCATGTGGCTCCCGGAACTACACCGTCCAGGTACCGCCGGACCGGAGCAGCGCGCCCAGATCGCCCGGGCCCTTCTTCGAGGCCTCGAGCAGCTGGTTCGCCACCGAGCCGCCGTAGTCGGAACGCTCGACGGCACGGAACACGCCGAACGGGGTGGGTGACTGGCGGTCGGGCGACAGCCGGGCGAGGGCGAAGGCGAGCGACGGATCTTCACGGTGCGCGTCGTGGAGCAATAGTGCGTTCTCGCCGACGTCGGCCACCTCGACGATGCGGAGCTGCCCGTCGGTTCCCATCACCACGCCGCGCTCGTTGTCGGACCCGAATCGGATCGCCTCCCCGTGCACGAGGTTGATCATCATCTTCGGCCGCTGCTCCCGGCCGATGAGTGCCTCGAATGCGCCGTCGTTGAACACGTTGCAGTTCTGGTAGATCTCCACGAACGATGCACCACGGTGATCGTGGGCAGCCCGGAAGACCTCGATCATGTGCTTTCGGTCGAGGTCGTGCGTCCGGGCCACGAACGTCGCCTCGGCGCCGATGGCGACCGCGAGCGGATTGAAGGGATGATCGATCGATCCATACGGTGTCGACTTGGTGACCTTGCCGACTTCACTGGTGGGTGAGTACTGGCCCTTGGTGAGTCCATAGATCTGGTTGTTGAACATCAGAATTGTGAGATTCACGTTGCGTCGAAGTGCGTGGATCAGATGGTTGCCGCCGATCGACAGTCCATCGCCGTCGCCGGTGACGACCCACACGTCGAGATCCGGGCGGGCGACTGCAATACCGGTGGCGATGGCGGGTGCACGGCCGTGGATGCTGTGCATACCGTACGTGTTCATGTAATACGGGAACCGCGACGAGCAGCCGATGCCGGATACGAACACGACGTTCTCGGGTGCGATGCCGATGTCGGGCATCAGGAACTGCACGGCCTGGAGGATGCCGTAGTCGCCGCACCCAGGGCACCAACGGACCTCCTGGTCCGTCATCCAGTCCTTCTTGGTGGTCATGCTGACTGTTGTCATCGCGACATCCCCTCGAGCGCGTTTGCTATGTGAGCTTCTAACTCCGCGGACGTGAACGGCACGCCGCGGACCTTCGAGATCGAGCGGGCGTCGACGAGGAACTTCGAGCGGATGATCGAGCACAACTGCCCGGTGTTCATCTCCGGCACGATGACCCGCTTGTACCGGGGAACGATGTCGCCGATGTTGAGGGGCATCGGGTTGAGGTGCGCGAAGTGCAGCCATGCGACCTTTTGGCCGCGCCGCTGCGTCTGCTGCACAGCCGACTTGATCGCGCCCCAAGTCGATCCCCAGCCGATCACCAGCAGATCGGCGTCTTCGTCGCCCTCGACCTTTGCCAGCGGGATGTCCTTGGCGATGCCGGCGATCTTCGCAGCACGCAGCATCACCATGCGCTCGTGGTTGTCGGGGTCGTAGCTGATGTTGCCCGACCCGTCCTCCTTCTCGATGCCGCCGATGCGATGCATGAGGCCGGGAGTGCCGGGAATGGCCCACGGACGAGCGAGCGTCTCCGGGTCGCGCAGGAACGGCCAGAACTCGGTGGTGCCGTCGTCACGCGTGTGGTTGTGCTCGGTGGCGAATGCGACCGAGATGTCGGGCAGATCCTCGACGTTGGGGAGCCGCCACGGCTGGGCGCCGTTGGCCAGGTAGCCGTCGGTGAGCAGGATCACAGGCGTGCGGTACTTCAGTGCGATGCGGGCCGCCTCGATCGCGGTGTCGAAGCAGTTCGGCGGGCTGTACGCGGCGACGACCGGGATCGGCGATTCACCGTGCCGTCCGTACAGGGCGAGGAAGAGGTCCGCCGCCTCGGTCTTCGTCGGCAAGCCGGTGGACGGGCCGCCGCGCTGCACGTCGATGATGATCATCGGCAGTTCGAGGCTGACGGCGAGCGAGATCGTCTCGCTCTTCAGGGCCACCCCCGGTCCGCTCGTGGTGGTGATGCCGAGATGCCCCGCGAACGCGGCGCCGAGCGCAGAACCGGCGGCGGCGATCTCGTCCTCCGCCTGGAACGTGCGCACGCCGAAGTTCTTGTGCTTCGAGAGCTCATGGAGGATGTCCGACGCCGGCGTGATCGGGTAGCTGCCGAGGAACAACGGAAGGTTCGCCTGCTGCGCCGCGGCCACGAGGCCCCAGGCGAGCGCAGTGTTGCCGGTGATGTTCGTGTATTCGCCGGGCTCGAGCTGCGCCGGGGCGATCTTGTACGGGTGGTCGAACAACTCGGTGGTCTCGCCGAAGTTGAGGCCGGCCTGGAATGCCGCTCGGTTGGCGACGCGCACCATCTCGTTCTTCGCGAATCGCTCGTCGATCCATTTGAGCGTGCCATCGGCGGGCCGGGAGTACATCCACGTGATCATCCCGAGTGCGAAGAAGTTCTTCGACCGCTCGGCGTCACGCGGCTTCACGCCGAGCGGCGCGACGGCCTTCTGCGTGAGGCTCGTCATCGGAACCTCGACGACTCGATAGCCGCGGAGGCTGTCATCCTCGAGCGGGTTCGACTTGTAGCCGGCCTTGGTGAGTGCCCGCTCGTCGAAGTTGTCGACGTTGACGATCACCATTCCGTTCTGCTCGAGATGGTGCAGATCAGCTCGCAGCGCAGCCGGATTCATGGCTATGAGCACGCTGGGCGCGTCGCCCGGAGTGGAGATCGCGTGATCGGCGATGCGCACCTGGAACGACGACACGCCGGCCATCGTGCCGGCTGGGGCTCGAATTTCGGCCGGGAACTCCGGGAGCGTCGAGAGATCGTTCCCGAAGAGCGCGGAGACACTGGTGAATCGATCACCCGTGAGCTGCATTCCATCCCCGGAATCACCCGCGAAACGAACGACAACGTGATGCAGCGGCTCCGCGCCGTCATCAACGACTGGCGGATGGTCGACAAGATCGGTCATGCGCAACGCCCCCCGGTGCTCTTTTTCGCACGGTAGCGCACCCGCTGAGCAACAACGCGTTCTGCGGTCGGCCTGCGTCCAGCCGCGCGGTAAGCGGGCTACAAGTCGGTGGGCGGGTTCAGCTGCCAGGCGGCCCAAGCGGAGGCGACCATGTCGCGGACGGTGTGACCGGCCGTCCAGCCGAGCTCGCGGATGATGCGGTCGGACGAGGCCACGATGCGGCCCGGGTCACCCGGTCGACGGCCGATCACCTCGGCCTCGAACGAGATCCCGGTGACGTCGCGGACCGCGTTGATGACCTCGATCACGGTCGTGCCGGTTCCGGTCCCGACGTTGTAGACGCGCTCCACCTTCCGTCCGGCGTCGGCCGCCGCGTCGAGGTGCTCGACGGCGGCCGCGTGAGCCCGGGCCAGATCGGCGACGTGGATGTAGTCGCGGATGCACGATCCATCGCGGGTCGGATAGTCGGCACCGAACACCTGCGGGACCCTCCCAGCCGACAGGGCCCGGAAGACGAGCGGAATGAGGTTGTTCACGCCGCGATCGCCCAGCTCGGGCGAACCAGCCCCGGCAACATTGAAATACCGTAAGTTCACATAGGAAAGCGCGGTTGCCCGGGCCTGGTCGCGGATCATCCACTCGCCGACGAGCTTGGTCTCGCCGTACGGACTCGTCGGAACGGTCGGTGTCTCCTCGTTGATCGTCTCCACGCCGGTCTCGCCGTACGTCGCTGCGCTCGACGAGAACACGAGACGATGCACGCCGACCCGTTCCATGGCGCTGAGCAGATGATGGGTGGAGATGACGTTCTGCTCGTAGTACCAGAGCGGCCGCTCGACGCTCTCGCCCACTGCCTTCTTGGCGGCGAGGTGGATCACGCCGACAACCTCATGGGTCCGCAGCGCGCCCTCGACGGCTGCGTCGTCGAGCACGTTGGCCCGGACCAACGCAACTCCTGCGGGCACGTTCTCGGCGAAGCCGTTCGACAGGTCGTCGAGTACGACGACCTCCTTGCCGATGTCCTGCAGGGCGCGCAAGATATGTGCACCTATGTAACCCGCTCCACCGGTCAGCAACCACGTCATGGGCAACGACGTTACCGGTGCAAGTCCGCGGGCCCGGCGCTGCCGCCCACTCGCGGCGTGGTCGCGGCGTTGCCCAAGGGACCGTCCGCGCCCGATCAGTGCGGAGCTGGGAGCCTTGCCGGGATGCCAATCCGCCTCGCCGCCACCGCTTTCGCCGCGACGCCGCCGATCGTCCCGCCCAGTCTTTCGATCCTCTCGAACCCGGTGGCCGCGTCAGGCGGCGGCTACCTCTACCGCCTCCTCAAGCAGATCGGGGCAACCGACTTCCAGGCCCGGACGGGCGAGTTCGTGCTTCTCGGGCCGATCCGCATCCTGCTGATCGTGCTGGGTGCCCTGGCGCTCGCGCGGATAGGCAGCGCCACGCTCCGCCGCTTCGTCCTTGCGCTCCGGCTGCGGGCACCGATGCGGGTGCGCTCCGCCCGCATGGAGCAGCGGGCCCGTACCATCGCAGATGCCGTCGCCGGTATCTGGCGGGTGATCGTCGGCGTCGTGGCCGCGCTGATGATCCTCGGCGAGGTCGGCGTCAACCTCGCACCGCTGCTGGCCGGTGCCGGTATTGCCGGACTGGCCATTGCGTTCGGTGCGCAGGCGCTCATCCGCGACTACCTCAGTGGTCTCTTCATCCTGCTGGAGGACCAGTACGGGGTCGGTGACGTGGTCACGATCGGGACGGCGAGCGGAACCGTGGAAGACCTCGACCTGCGGGTGACGCGTCTGCGGTCGGCTGACGGAACCGTCTGGTTCATCCCCAACGGCGACATCCGCCAGGTCGGCAACCAGTCGATGGAGTGGTCGCGAGCGGTTGTCGATGTCACCATCGCCTACGACAACGATGTGCCCACCGTGATGGCTGCGCTCGGCGAGGAGGCCACGACGATGGCAACCGAACCGCTGTGGGCCGTGTACATCCTCGAGCCGCCCGAGCTCCAGGGTGTCCAATCGATGGGCAACGACGGTGTGACCTTGCGCATCGTGATCAAGACCGCGCCACGGCAGCAGTGGGCAGTGGCTCGCGAGCTGCGGGCCCGCATCACGGAGCGCATGCGGCGAGACAGCGTGCGCGGGCCGGGCCGTACCGTCCTCGTCAGCTCGGGACCCCTCGACGCGGGGATGCCACCGCCGCCGCCGCCGGAAGCGCTCGACGGGTAGGTCCGTCGTCCGTCAGCCGAGGATTGCCGCCAGGCCCGGTGGGCACTGACCTGCGAGGCGCATCGCCTCCAGCTTGGTCACCGTCGCCACGGTCATCGAATCGGTGATCCGCCCGTCCCACACCATCGCCACTGCTTCGGCGAACGGCAGCCGCCAATGGGAAAGCTCCTCGGTCGACTCCGGCTCGGGTTCCCCCTCGGTGAGACCCCAGGCGACCCAGCAGATGGCCTGCTCGTCGGTGACGCTGTTCGAGAGGAACAATCGGCAGACCTCTTGCCAATTGTCGGCAATAAGGCCGGTCTCCTCACGAAGTTCGCGACCGATGGAGATCAGCGGGTCGATCGACTTGTCGCCGCCACCTTCAGGCATCTCCCACGTGTACTGCCCCAACGCGTAGCGGAACTGGCCGACGAGCACAGTGGTCCCGTCGGCATGGATGGGCAGTACGCCGAGTGCGAGGTTGCGGGGGCTCACGACGCCGTAGACGCCAGGTCGGCCACCCGGGTCCACGACCTCGTGGTGGTGGACCTGTATCCACGGGTTCTCGTACACCAGACGGGACCCGGTCGTGGTCCACGGGTTGCGAGACTCATCGACGGGCGGGTCGTGCGTCATCGAAGTGTGAGGCCGAGGATGGCTTCCAGTTCGCCCAACGCAACGTCGGGATCACCGACCTTGATGGTGCGCATCCCCATCGCTGCCGCCGGTTTGAGGTTGATGCCGAGATCGTCGAGGAACACGGCCTGGTGAGGTTCGATTCCGACCGCCTCGCACGCCATCTCGTAGAAGCGCACCTCGGGTTTGCGGATGCCGGCCTTGCTCGACTCGGTGACGTGATCGAACAGCGCCATCACCTCCGCCACCTCCGGGCGGGCGACTTCGCCGGAAGCATCGGAGGCCCGCACGTTGTTCGTGAGGCAGGCGATCTTGTAGCCCTCGGCCTTGAGCCGCCGAAGCGCCTCGACCATCTGCGGACGTACCGTTCCGCTCAGCAGGGCCATGACCGACCGGGCCTCGAGCACATGGCCGATCTCGGCCGCCTCCGCCTCGAACAGGTCGCAGAACTCGTCGAAGGAGACGTCGCTGCGCTCGAACTGGGCCCAGGCGTTCGTGTCGGGGTTGTTGGCGTTGAGTCGGCGGATCGTGCCGACGGGCAGGCCGTTCGCTGCCTCGTAACTGGCGAATGCGTCGAACGGCGAACTGAGGACAACCCCACCGAAATCCCAGAAGACGGCAGTGATGGTCGGGTGTGGCACCCGGGCAGTCTTCCGGGGGCGCAGCGCCTTGGCAAACCGGCGGTGTCGCCGCAGCGCAGCGGCACCACAACCACCAACACCCGCGATGCGCCGCCTTGCGCTCAAGAGGTGCTTGACTGATGCCGAGAAGGTTCTCGTCCGATCGGCTGTCCGGCTCGCACCTGCAGACGGCGCCGCACGAACGAATCCGACGCAATCCAAATCCCATTTTCCCGGGAGCAGTACTCCACCGCCGGTCGCAGAGAAGCGATCGCGGGGCGGCATGTCCCCGGAATCCAACAACACCGAATCCAAAACACAGGAAGTTATGACCACGTACAAAGTCGTGGTCGACGGATCGAACATCGCCACCGAGGGCCGGACAATGCCGAGCCTCGTGCAACTTGATGAGGCCGTACGGTCCTTCATCGAGGAGCACCCGGGTGCAGACGTCCTGGTCATCGTCGACTCCACGTTCCCCAACCGCATCGACCGCAGCGAACAGCCGGTCTTCGAAGCGGCGTACATGGCGGGGGAGATCATCACCCCGCCCGCCGGCACGGTCGGTCGCGGCGATGCCTTCATCCTGAAGGTGGCCGACAAGCTCGGCGCCACGATCTTCTCGAACGACTCGTTCCAGGAGTTCCACGGTATCTACGACTGGCTCTTCGCCAAGGACCGCCTGATGGGCGGCAAGCCCATCCCCGGACTCGGCTGGGTCTTCACCCCACGGGTTCCGGTGCGGGGCCCGCGCAGCCGTGAGGCCGTGCGCGACTCGAAACGGGGGCAGGTCCGCATCGGATCGCCCGAAGCGCTGAAGCCGATGCCTGTGCCGAAGGCACCGCCGCCCGTGCTCGTACGAAAGGCGAGCGAGCGGCCCCTCGACGAGATCATCGCCGAGGTTGCGGCCACGCCCGATCCGCGTGAGGCGCGCGACCCGCGTGACGGTCGAGGGTCGCGCGACGGTCGTGACCGCGACGGTCGTAAGAAGAAGCGCCGTGGTCGGGGTGGCGAGCGGGCCGACGATTCGGGCACCCGCGACCGGTTGGATCCAATCACGCCCGGAGCTGTCTCGGCGGCGGACAATGACGACAGCGCCGCGGGCAAGAAGCGCCGCAAGCGCCGGAAGGGCGGTCGGGGCGAGGCCGAGGGCACCGTGACCAATGGTTCGGGTTCGGGCTTGGGCGTGTCGTCGTCCTCGCTCGAGGCCGTCAACCCGTCGCTCACGTTCATCAACTTCATCGCCGCCCACGGGATCGGCTCCGAGGTGACCGGTGTGGTCGAGCGGTACTCCTCGCACGGCATGTATGTCGACATCGACGGAGCGCTCGGCTACGTGCCGTTGTCGGGCCTTGCCGAGCCGATGCCACGCAGCGCCAAGGAGGTCATCCGGAAGGGTGAGACGGCGCGTTGGATCGTGAAGTCGTTCGATTCAACCCGTCGCGGCATCGAGGTCGCGCTCGTTGGTTCGCCGTCTGCGTCGACGATCGAGCCGGAGACGGTGAAGCCTGCTGCCGGGAGGGGTCGGGTGTCGAAGAAGGCTGCGGCTGCGGCGGCAGACGCTGCCTCGGCCGCATCCATGGCCGTCGCGGCCCCGGAGCGGGCCGCGCGCCGGTCGGGCGGCCGCAAGGCCGCAGCTTCCGCATTGCAACCGTCCGCATTGCAACCTTCGGCCGTCGTGCCTCCGTCACGGAAAGCTGCGCCGAAGAAGTTGCCGGCCCCCGTTGCCCTTCCCCTCGAGTCGGTTTCCGATGTCGCGGCGACGACGCAACCGCGGAAGAACCCGGCCCGAAAGGTCGGCGTCCGGACAATCCGGACAATCACGGATGCCGTCTCGCGCGGTGCCAAGGCCGTCGGAAAGGGTGCCGGTGGCACCGCCAAAGCTGTCGATCGTCCGGCCAAAACCCCGGCCAAGGCCTCCGTTCGTCCCGCCAAAGCCTCCGGTCGTCCCGCAAAAGTCCCTGCGTCCCTCGCACCCGCCCCCACCGTGAAACGGGCCGTGAAGGCGACGACGAAGGCGACGAAGGCGAAGGTGCCGGCCAGGGTCACGCCATCCAAGCGGGTCGCAGCCGCCAAGCCCACGCTGGAGCTGCCCGCCCGTCCAACGAAGTCGGCCTCGACCAAGACCGCCGCGAACGCCGCTCCGGCCACCAGCAAAG
>JAYUDQ010000140.1:0-2453 GCA_043739745.1 Acidimicrobiia bacterium
GCAATCCTGCGCTGACATGCGCACCCCGGTACGACTCCAGGTGTCGTTGACCGACTGCGGCGCGGCGTGTCTGGCGATGGTGCTGTCGGCGCACGGACGCGAGACGCGGACCGACGAATGTGCTTCGCTCGTCGGCAGCGGGCGCGACGGTTCTAGCGCCCGCGTGCTCGTCGAGACCGCTTGCGGCCTGGGGATGTCCGCTTCCGGCCGACGAATCGACGACACGGAACAGATACGCAACATTGCATTGCCGGCTATCGCTCATTGGGGCTTCGATCACTTCATCGTCGTCGACCACGTCGGGTCACGCAGCGTCGACATCATCGACCCGAATTACGGCCGCCGGCGGCTGAGCCGGGCAGCGTTCGACGAGGGATTCACCGGCGTGCTGCTGACCTTCACACCAGGTCCGAGTTTCGAGACCGGACGGATCGGCGGCCGATCCTCGCCGCGGCGCTATCTGCGCGCCTACGCCATGGGACAACCACGGCTGCTCGGTCAGGTGTTGTTGGCATCACTGCTCATTCAAGCCGCAGCGCTCATCGTCCCCCTCTTTTCCAAGATCATCATCGACGGGCTGACCGGCCCGGATGCCTCGTCCCGGTTGCGCTCGCTCGGGCTCGCGATGTTGGTTCTGCTCGTCGCCACCGTCGCCCTCAATGCAGTGCGCTCGGTCTGCCTGCTGTATTTGCAGGCCCGCGCCGACACGACCCTGACGGTCGGCTTCCTCGACCATCTGCTGTCGTTGCCCTACCAGTTCTTCGAGCAGCGTGGGACGGGTGATCTGACGACTCGACTGGCGAGCAACGCCGTGATCCGCGAGACGGTGACACGCCAGACAATGACGACGATACTCGACGGTTCAACCGCAATCGGCCTGCTGACGATCGTGACGATCGAGGACCGCATGCTCGGCGTCGTGGTGCTGTGTGTCACCGCTGCGCACGTCGCGATCAGCTTGGCGCTCGGTCGCCACATACGCGAGTTGACCGTCGCCGAGGTTGCTGCCGAAGCCCGGGCGCAGAGTTATCTGCTCGAGGCGCTCTCGGGCGTGCAATCGCTGAAGGCAGCGAGCGCCGAATCGCGCGCCGTCGACCATTGGCGGTCGTTGTTCGAGCATCGCCAACAGGCCGGGCTGCGCCGCGGGCGAGCCAATGGAGCGATCGATGTCGCGACGGCAGGGGTGCAGGCGATTGGCCCAATCGTACTGCTGTGGGTCGGAGGCCAGCGGGTGCTTGCCGGCACGATGACGCCGGGAACGATGGTCGCGCTGAACGCCTTGGCACTGGCAGCGATGACGCCGTTGATCTCGGTTGTGTCGAGCGTGCAGCGGATGCAGTTCGTCGCTTCGCTGATCGAACGACTCGCTGACGTGCTCGACGCCGAACCCGAACGCACCGACGGGCGCGTGCTGTCGTGCTTCACCGGCGCGATCGAACTCGATGACGTCAGCTTCCGGTATTCGCCGCAGGGACCGTGGGCGATCGAGCATTGCTCACTCTCGATCGAGGCCGGGCACACGGTCGCCATCGTTGGACGAAGTGGTTCGGGGAAATCCACCCTGGCCAACCTGCTGCTCGTCCTGCATCAACCAACCGAGGGCACGATTCGTTATGACGGTCTGCCGGAGCGGTCATTGGATTTGAAGTCCCTTCGGCACCGTTTCGGCGTCGTCCTGCAGGAGTCGGCGTTATTCAGCGGATCGATCCGCGACAACATTGCGCTCTGCGATCCGACGATGGCGCTCGACCGAGTCGTCGCCGCTGCACAACGTGCGGCCATCCATGACGACATCGTCATGCTGCCAATGGGGTACGAAACGAACTTGGCGGATCGGGGGGCTGGGCTTTCCGGTGGTCAACGACAACGGATAGCGCTCGCCAGGGCGCTCGCCGTTCGGCCGGCCGTTCTCGTGCTCGATGAGGCGACGAGCCATCTGGACGCGATCACCGAAGCAGCCGTCGATCGGGCGCTGCGTGCCGTCGGTTGTACACGGATTCTCATCGCCCATCGCCTCAGCACCGTTCGCCACGCTGACGAGATCATCGTGTTGGATCACGGACGAATCGTCGAACGAGGCACCCACGACTCGCTGCTGATGTCAGGTGGCCACTACGCCTCACTGATCGCCGAACAATTCACCGACGCAGTGCGGTGAGTCCCTACGGCGCATCGCCGTCTCAGCGCATCGCCGTCTCCGCGCAGCGCCAACGCGCCCCGCGTCGTCACCGGAAGTTCCGTCATCGGGCATACCACGACGATTCCAACCCTCAAGGTTTCGGCAAATCGGTCGAAAACAGTTCAGGTAGGTCGAGGAACAGGTGACACGACGTGGCAGCGCACGAGTTCAGACGGACGGCGAACAGTGGAGGACAGCGTCGGCTCATGCGTGTCCTGTGCGTGCTGTGCCTCGGCGCGGTGCTGGCAGCCTGTCGACTCATCGGCGCCGAGGC
>JAYUDQ010000141.1:0-2443 GCA_043739745.1 Acidimicrobiia bacterium
TGCGGTCGCACTCATCCTCGGCGGACCGGATGCGGCGATCGCCGGAGCAGCGGCCGCCCGATTGCACGACCTCGACGGCTTCGCGCCCAGGCGGGGCAAGCCGGTCACCGTTGGCGGACGCGGGCAGGTGTTGGGGGAGCGGGCCACGATCGCAGGCCGGACGCCATCGGTGAACGTCCCCCGATCGAGCGGTCGACGCGGCGATGACCTGCGCCGCGTGGATGCGATCGACGACGTTTGCAGGATCGACGGGCTCCGGGTCATCGGCGTCACGCAGACGCTCATCGAGCTCGGTGCGGGACTACCCGAGACACAATCACCCGGTGGTCACCGCCTCCGTTCGGCCGATCTGGTCGAGCTCGCGCTCGAGTCGGCGTTGCACCGGAAGCTGACTGCGCTCGACCACATCCGAGACGTCCTCAACGGGGTCGGACGAACGAGCGCGGGGGCCGCTACTTTGCGAAGGGTCCTCACTGTTCGCCCGTCCGATATCGCCCCCACCGAGAGCTGGCTGGAGACAAGAACAATGCAGGTGCTGCGGACCGCAGGCATCATGGATCTCGAACGCCAGGTCGAGATTCGGACCCCGTCCGGCCTCCGCATCGGACGGGTCGACTTCCGGAGGAGGCCGGTGATCATCGAGTGCGACGGCGCAGAGTGGCATCCGGATTTCGAGGGGGACCGCAAACGATGGGCGGCCTTGCAGAGCGCCGGGTACCTCGTCCTTCCTGCCACCTTTCAGATGGTGGAATTCCGGACCAGCGAATTCATCCGGACCCTGCGCGAGCTGACGGAACAGGCCGATCGAAGTGCCCTCAGACGTCGAGGAAGCGGCTGACTGCGAGTGCCGAGCCGATGGCACCGGCGAGTGCACCGACGACGACCATGGTGATGCCGGTCGTGAACACCTGACCCGAGCTGACCGACATCTGCTTGAGCAGGGTGAACGAGCTGTGGCGGATCGATGACTGCGCCCACGCCGTGCCGGCGGCCACGAGACCGAAACCGAGGACGGCGCCGACAATGCCCTGCAGCATGCCCTCGACCATGAACGGCAGCCGGATGAACGCGTTGGTGGCACCCACCAGCTTCATCACCGCGACCTCGCGTCTTCGGGCGAAGATGGCCATGCGGATCGTGTTGAGGATGAGCACGACGGCGGATACGAGCAGCGCCGCGGCGATGCCGAGGATCACGAGCTGGATCTTCGAGGTCACACTCAGGATCAGCTTCACCGCCTTGGCATACGACACAGCGTAGACGCCGGCGCGCTTCTCGAAGCGGGCACCGATGGTCTCGATCTGCTCGGGGTCCTTCGGCTTGATCCGCCACTCGGTCGGGGCCTGCTCGGGGCCGGTGTAGGCGCTCAGCGTTGCCGGGTCGTTCTGGAACAGGCGCTTGATCTCGGCGAAGGTGGCCTCGTGGTCGAAGAACTCGACCTTCTTCAGCTCCGGCATGTTCTTCAGTTCGCGGCCGACCGCATCGACCTGGTCCTGGGTGGCGTCTGGCTTCATGATGATGGAGATGTCGAAGCCACCTTTGAACTGGGTGGTGGCGTTGTCGACACCCCCTCGGAACAGAAGTGCCGCGCCGGCGAGAGCGAGCGAGATCACGACGGTCAGAAGCGCGGCCGCCGTCATCAGAATGTTGCGCCGGAGGTTGTTGACGCTCTCCTTGACGACGTAGGTGAGCTTGATGGCCATCAGTCGAGCGTCCCGTACACACCACGGGCCTGGTCACGCACGAGGGAGCCACGGTCGAGCTCGATCACGCGCCGACGCATCGAGTCGACGATGCCCTGATCGTGCGTCGCCATCAGAATCGTGGTGCCGGTCTTGTTGATGCGATCGAGCAGGCGCATGATGCCGACCGAGGTGTTCGGATCAAGGTTGCCCGTCGGCTCGTCAGCCAGCAGGATCAGCGGCCGATTGACGAACGCACGCGCGATCGACACACGCTGCTGCTCGCCACCGGAGAGCTCACCGGGCAGGTTGTCGGCCTTCTTCGTGAGGCCGACCAGCTCGAGGATCTGCGGTACCTGCTGCTGCACGACGCTGCGCGGCCGGCCGATGACTTCGAGGGCGAACGCCACGTTGTCGTGGACCGACTTGTTCGGCAGCAGCTTGAAGTCCTGGAAGATGCAGCCGATGTTGCGCCGCAGGAACGGGACCTTGTGGCCGCTGAGCTCGCCGATGTTCTTGCCCGCCACCCAGATGCCGCCATCAGTGGGCTGCTCCTCCTTGAGCAGCAGTCGCATGAACGTTGACTTGCCAGAACCGGACGAACCGACGATGAACACGAACTCGCCCTTCGCGATCTCGCAGGAGATGTTGCGGAGGGCGACGGTCTTGTTCTTGTAGACCTTGGTGACGTTCTCGAGCCGGATCATGATGGTGGGGTGGCCGGGGCTCTGACGCAATCGGGCAGGGCGCGAACGGGCAGC
>JAYUDQ010000142.1:0-6456 GCA_043739745.1 Acidimicrobiia bacterium
GGGTCGCACAGAACTGGCCGTTCTCACTGCTCGAATACTGGCAGCAGACGCGCACTGCCGAACCGGCCGACTACGAATTGCTCTGACCCGGACGCACGATCACGGTCGGGGAGGTCCCGGGGTTGGTCGGGACGCCGCATTTCGGGGAGGATGCAGAGACCGGTGTCCGACACCGGGAAGAAGGGACTGTCATGAGCGAGCTCACCGTCATCCGCGGAGGCACCGTCGTCGATGGCACCGGCGCGCCGGGCTTCCGCGCCGATGTCACCGTGCGCGACGGCCACATCGTCGAGATCGGCCAGAACCTAGCGGGCGACGTCGTCATCGATGCGTCTGACTGTGTCGTCGCGCCCGGCTTCATCGACATCCACACGCACTACGACGCGCAGGTGTTCTGGGACCCGGCGCTCACACCGTCGTGCTTCCACGGCGTCACCACTGTCGTCGCCGGCAACTGCGGGTTCTCGATCGCGCCCACCCGACCATCCGATCGCACACTCATCGCGCAGACCCTTGAGAAGGTCGAGGACATGGATCCGGCCTCGCTCGCAGCCGGCATCCCGTGGGAGTTCGAGACGTTCCCCGAGTACCTGGCCACGGTCGAACGCCACGGCACGATGCTGAACTACGCCGCGTACATCGGCCACACGCCGCTGCGCATCTACGTGATGGGTGACGAGGCATCGACGCGCATCGCGACCGGCGAGGAGATCGAGAAGATGTCGGCACTGATCGGCGAGGCCATGGAGGCCGGCGCCGCGGGCTTCGCCACGAGCTTCGCCATCACCCACCTCGGCGCCGACGGGCAGCCCATCCCGAGCCGTTGGGCCAACAAGGAGGAGATCGAGGCGCT
Organism: Acidimicrobiia bacterium; assembly: GCA_043739745.1. Classification (GTDB taxonomy): domain Bacteria; phylum Actinomycetota; class Acidimicrobiia; order Acidimicrobiales; family JANYDT01; genus JAYUDQ01. The sequence goes on from JAYUDQ010000142.1 coordinate 854, forward strand.
GTGCCACGCGTCCGCGGCAAGCGGCCGCGGCGTGGTCGGCATCAACGGCATCAGCGACGGCGCGAAGTTCAGCGACATGTACGACCTTCAGCTCGAGCTGGGTGTTCCGGTGACGTTCACGGCGCTGCTCACTTCGTCGACGGGCGCGCACCTGAAGGCGCTTGCCATGCACGAAGCCGGCCGGGCCAAGGGCGCCGACGTGTGGCCGCAGGTGTCCTGCCGGCCGCTCGCGTTCTCGATGACGCTGGTCGAGCCGTTCACGCTCAACACGAGCCCCATCTTCGCCGAGCTGATGTCACTGGGGCTCGAAGGCCGCCGAACCCACTACGGCGATGCATCATGGCGCCAGCGGGTCCGTGACGGCTGGGCTGCCGGCAAGGGCCTCCCGCCGCGTTGGGACACGTTCGAGATCATGGAGTCGACCGTGCATCCCGAGCTGATCGGGCAAAAGCTGGCCGACATCCTCGACGGACGCGACCCCCTCGACGTACTGCTCGACCTTGCGCTCGACGAACCGGACCTGCGGCTGCGGGTGCGGGCCGTTCTGGCCAACGACGACGAGGCCGGCGTCGCGACGCTGCTGCAGGCCGAAGGGTGCACACTCGGATTGTCCGACGCCGGCGCCCATATCGGTCAGCTGTGCGACGCGCCACTCGCCACCGACCTCCTCGGCAAGTGGGTGCGGGAGAAGGGCGTACTGACGCTCGAGAACGCCGTCAACAAGCTGACGAAGGTGCAGGCCGACCTGTTCGGGTTCGCCGACCGAGGTGAGCTTCGCGCCGGCTTCGCGGCGGACATCGTGGTGTTCGACCCTGCGACGGTCGCGCCTGGACCGCTGCGTCGGGTCCGCGACTTCCCGGCTGATGCCGAGCGACTCACCGCCGATCAGCCCGTGGGCATGCGACATCTCCTCGTGAACGGCACGCCGGTGATCGTCGATGGCGCGTTGTCACAGGCGGCCGTCGACCAGCGGCCCGGCGAGCTGCTGCGGCCGGCCAAGCGCCGGTAGCGCCCCACGCCAGCCTGCCGCCGGCACGGCCGAGATCAGTCGCCGAGTACCGGCCGGTACGACTCGGCGTCCAGCGCCAACTCGTCCTCGACGGTGAGTCCGAGCGCAACACCGCAGGCATCGGAGTCGTCGTCGACCGACTCGACCGTGTCAACCGGGATCAAATCCTGATCAGCAGCGGTGTCCGGCAGGAACTTCCACGCCACGAGGCCGGCAGTCGCAACGACGACCGCACCGATCATGAGCGAGAAGCGGAACCCGCTCAGCCACGAGGCCTTGGCTGCGTCGGCGATCGTCCTGCCGTCCGCTCCCATCTTGGACGCCACCTGCAGGGCTCCACCGAGGGAACCTTCGGCGGCCTTGCGGGCTGCTTCGGGAATGCCACCTAGCGCTGACGACAGCTGATGCGAGTACTTCGAAGCGAGCAGGCTGCCAAACACGGCGACGCCAAGGCTGCCACCCAGCTCTCGGGTTGTGTCGTTCATGGCCGAGCCCATGCCGGCCTTCTCTCGGGGCACTGCGGACATCAGAAGGTCGGTCGTGGGAGACATTGCGATGCCCATGCCGCTCGCCATCACGACGAGGCCGAGGATGAGGAGGCCGTAGTTCGGCGTGACGCCGATGAAGGTCATGATGGCGACACCGCCGGCGACGAGCCACATGCCCGAGGCGACGACCTTGCGCTTGCCGAAGCGAGCCGCGAGACGCGCCGACTGCGGCGCAGCGATCATCATGGCGCCGGCGATCGGCGACAGACGAACGGCGGCGTTCAGCGGGGAGTAGCCGTAGACCAGCTGGAGCAGCTGGCTCATCGAGAAGAAGATTCCCATCAGGGAGAAGAACACAAGTGTCAGTGCCAGTGACGAAATACCGAACGCCCGCACCTTGAAGAGGTCCACGTCGAGCATCGGATCCGCAGCACGCTTCTCCCAGGCGACGAACAGGGCCATGACGACGAGGCCGACTGCGCCGACAATGACGGTCTGAGCCGCGAGCCAGCCATGCGACGGGCCTTCGATGATGGCGTAGACGATCGTGCTGATGCCGATGGCGGAGAGCAGCGCGCCGGGGACGTCGATCGGCGCATGGTGATCGTTCTTCGTGCGGGGGACCCGGAAGCCGACGAGGAACAAGGCCACGAGAATGAACGGCACGTTGATGGCGAAGACGGCATTCCACGAGAAGTGCTGCAGCACGAAGCCGGAGAGGAGTGGCCCGATGGCGGCACCGGATCCGCTGATGGCGGCCCACGTAGCGACGGCCTTGGCCCGCTCTTCCTTCGGGAAGATGTTCGTGATGATCGACAGCGTGGCCGGCATCACCATGGCGCCGGCGATGCCCATGACGACGCGGGCGCCGATCAGCGCACTGGCCGAGTCGGCGATGAAGGCGGCGAAGGCGGTGGCGACACCGAACAGCGCCAGGCCACCCTGCAGGATGCCCTTGCGGCCGTACCGGTCGCCGATGTTACCGGCGGTGAACAGGAGACCGGCGAACACAAGCGAGTACGCGTCGACCATCCACTGCAGCTGCGAGTTGGTGGCTGAGAGCTTCTGGGACAGGACCGGGAGCGCCACGTTCAGCGTGGTGTTGCCCATGATGATGATGAGCAGCGCAAGGCAGAGCGCGCCGAGCGTCTTCCACCGCCGCTCGTAGATCGCGGGATCGATGCCGTTGCCGGCGATCTCCGGGTCCGTCGTAGTTGTTGCGGCGGCGAATTCCATGGTGGTCCTGTCTGCAAGATGGGTTCAGTGCGGGTCCGGCGATTCGCGTCGGTATCGGGCGGCAGCCGTGCCGCCTGGCAGAACTGCATTGTGACAACAATGACAGTTGGCAGGGGTGACATCAACGGGTTTCTTCTGTAGTATTCGTCACGTGGCCGTCACCGCCCTCGCCGAATCTGATTCCGGATCTGCGCCCCACGATGCCGTCGACGCGGGTTCCCTCGCGTCATCCTCGGTGCCGCTCGTACCGGTTCCCGGAAGGCGCGAGCGACGGGTGGCGGAGACCCGCAAGGCAATCGCCGCGGCAGCTCGCTCGCTGTTCGAAGCGCACGGCTACGGCGAAACCACGATCGACCAGATTGCCGAACGCGCCGACGTCGCGACCCGCACACTGTTTCGGTACTTCCCAAGCAAAGAAGCCTTGCTGTTCGCCGACTTCGACGAGTGGCGCTGCGCGCTGCTGACCGCGCTCGGGGCCCGCCCGGCCGACGAGGAGCCGCTGTGCTCCGTCGCGCTTGCGCTCTCCGAGGTCGTCTCCGTCGCCGAAGGCCTGCGGCCGCAGATCGACCGGGCCATGCGCCTCGCTGAAGAACACGAAGCCGTCGCCACCTACCAGCGAGGTGTGCTCAAGGCCGGGTCGGCCGAGGCCGTCGCGCACTACATCGCGACGAAGCTCGGGGTCGATCGGTCCCGCGATCCCCGTCCCGAGGCGTGGGCGGGCATGATGTTGTCGGCGTTCGGCACAGCCGTGAAAGCGTGCAGCGATCCCACCGCGCACCCCGACGCCGACCCGATCGACGCGCTGGCCACACTTCTGGCCGACACGGCCGAGGCCGTGCGCCGAGCGGCCGAGACGCTGCGAGCCCGTCCCGCCTGAGACGAGGCGAAGAATCGGTCGGCGCGTTCGTCGGTCGTGCGCCGTACGGCGATGTTGCAAACGCAGCCCTGATGTCCCGAACGCGGGCCGGTAGGGTTCCACCCATGCAGAGCACAATGCAGGACTACCCGCTCACGGTCACCGCCATGCTCCGCCGCGGCGAGAGCGTCTACGCCGACTCGAAGATCACCACAGTCGAAACGTTCGACGCCGCCACTGGTGCGCTGACCACCCGCTCCGGGACCTACGGTCAGGTCGGCGAGAACGCAGCCCGTCTGGCCGGCGCGTTGCGGCGGCTCGGCATCGACGGCGACCAGCGGGTCGGCACGTTCTGCTGGAACCATCAGGAGCACCTCGAGGCTTACCTCGCCATACCCTCGATGGGCGCGGTGATGCATACCCTCAACATCCGCCTGTTTCCTGAGCAGCTCACCTACGTCGCCAACCACGCCGACGACCGGGTGATCATCATCGACGGCTCACTCATACCGCTGCTCTGCAAAGTGGCAGGGACGCTGCCAAATGTGCAGCACTTCCTCGTCGTCGGCGACGGCGACCACTCCATGCTCACCGAGGCGTTCCCCGGCACTACGGCAGCCGACTACGGCGCAGCGCTGTCCGCGGAGTCGAGCTCCTTCACCTGGCGCGACGACATCGACGAGCGTTCGGCCGCAGCGATGTGTTACACGTCGGGCACCACCGGCAACCCAAAGGGTGTCGCCTACAGCCATCGGTCCACCTACCTTCACTCGCTGGCGTCGCTGGGCGCGCCGGTGCTCGGCATCAACGAGCGCGACACGTTGCTGATCATCGTGCCGATGTTCCACGCAAACGCGTGGGGAGCCCCGTACAGCGGCTTCTTCGGCGGCGCCGACTTCGTGTTCCCGAAGCAGTACCTGCAGGCCGCTCCGCTGGCCGCCATGTTCGCGGAGCTGCGCCCGACGGTGACGATGGCCGTGCCCACGATCTGGAACGACGTATGGAACTTCGGCGAGCGCAACGACCTCGACCTGTCCTCGCTGCGCTGGATCACCGCCGGTGGATCAGCCGTGCCGCGCGTGTTGATGCAGCGCTTCAAGGACAAGTACGGCCTGCAGATCACGCAGGGCTGGGGCATGACCGAGACGTCGCCCCTCGGTTCGTTGGCCACGCCGCACAAGTACGCAAGGCCGGAGGAGACCATGGACTACCACGACCTCGCCGGTCGCGTGCTGCCGGGCGTCGAGCTGCGCATCGCGAAGCCTGACGACACCATCGCACCCTGGGACGGAGCGACGATCGGCGAGATCGAAGTGCGCGGCTCGTGGGTCACCGGCTCGTACTACCTGGAGCCGACGCCCGAGAAGTTCCACGAAGGATGGCTGCGCACCGGCGACATGGGCACGCTCGACCCACGCGGCTACCTGCGCATCACCGACCGCACGAAGGACGTCATCAAGTCAGGTGGCGAGTGGGTCAGTTCGATCGACCTGGAGAACGTGATCATGGCGCACCCGGCGGTGCTGGAAGCGGCCGTCATCGGCATCCCCGACCCGCGCTGGGACGAGCGCCCGCTGGCCTGCATCGTGGTACGCGAAGGCACATCGACCGGTGACGACACCGTCGCCGACCTCAAGGCGTTCCTCGGCGAGCGCGTGGCGAAGTGGTGGATCCCCGAGCGCTGGACGTTCATCGAGGCCGTGCCGAAGACGAGCGTCGGCAAGTTCGATAAGAAGGTGCTCCGCGCCCGGCACGAGAAGGGCGAGCTCTCGGTAGAGTCGCTGGGTTGATGCCTGATTCCGAGTCCGGTCCGGTCGCGGGGATGCCGCGCGACGCGAACGCTTCAGGAGTCGCCGCGTCTCCCGCCGCGACCGTGGTGCTCGTGCGAGATGGCCCCAACGGGCTCGAAGTGCTCCTCGCGCGGAGGTCGTCGAAGCTCGCGTTCCACGGTGGCGCGTGGGTGTTCCCGGGCGGGCGGATCGACCCCGACGACTACGCCGGCGCGCCCGACGAC
>JAYUDQ010000143.1:0-6447 GCA_043739745.1 Acidimicrobiia bacterium
CCGACATCGCGCCAGCCGCCCAACGCAAGCCCCCATAGCGTGCGCACCGACGGAAGCGGAGCGAACTGCCCAACGGCCGGCAGGCGTCCGAACACGATGCGGCGAGAGCCGACGAGAAGCACGAACGCGCCGATGAACGCGGCGACGGCGACGATACGGGCCGGGAGGCTGTCGTTGGACACCGTCCGCTCGGCCATGTTCCAGACGCGGGCACCATCGGCGGTGACGTCCGCCCGGAACGCGGCACCAGCGCGTGACGCCACCGGCGGCAGCGGCCGCAGCAGCTCACGTTCGCCGACGACGCGATGCCGTTGTACCCGTCTTCGTTGGTTGCGTGTGGCAGAGAGACCGCGGAACACCTCGCGCCAGGCCCGCCACCCCGCAGCGCTCGCGCGCCGCGAATCGACACCCCCGACTCCACCCGGAACGGCACTGCGCGAACGGTGCCGCGATCGCCAGATGCTCTGCACGAGGAGCAGCGGGAGGACGAAGGGCACGCGTACGCCGCTCGCCGTCGTGAGCATGGAGCGAATGCGATTGCGTTCACGGGTGCGCAGCACCACTGCACGTGCGGAATCGAAGGAGTCCGCGTCGGCCGGATGCATCGCCGACCCTTGCGTGTTCGGCGTGTTCGGCAATACCGTGCCGCGGCCGTGCCACTCACCGGCATGTGCGGCACGGGCTGCGGGCTGGACGCCGAGCCTCAGACGCTGCTGCCGTGCCCGCCACGACAAGTCGATGTCCTCGCCGACGTCGGGCCCGCCGCTCGCGGCGACGGTGCGTGCGTCTGCCTCGATCGTGGCCGGATCAGCCGAGAGCCCGGGTTGCGGCGCGGTGAGGGTGGCGTCGAACCCGTCGAGGGCCGCGAACGCCGTGGCCCGCACCAGGAGGACCGCATCCGGTAGCGCGGTGACCTCCCGGACCGCATCGTGTTGCCCCTGGTCCAGCTCGAACGGCTCGACCAACGCGATGCTGCTGCCCGCCCGGTCGACCCCGAGACCGACCGACACCAGCCGCTCATGATCGTTCCAGGTGACGATTTTCGGACCCAGGAGGTCGAACCCGCTGGCCTCGGCTTCGGAGACCAGGAGCCGCACCGCGTCGGGCGCGAGCGCAACGTCGTCATGACAGAAGAGGTAGTAGCTCGCTCCCTGGACCATCTCCAGGACCTGGTTGGCCGCGGCCCCGAACCCGATGACGTTGTCGTGGCGGCGGACGAAGGCAGACGGCACGACGGCCGCGACCCGTGCCGTCACGGGTTCGAGCGACCCGTCGTCGAGCACGAGGATCGAAAGGTTCGGATGGTCCTGCGTGGCCAGGGAGGCGAGCGCGTCCTCGAACCAGGGTCCGGGGTTGCGGGTGACGACGACCGCGACGACGTTCAGCACGGGGCGAACCCTGGGTGAGCAGAACCGGTCGGAGCGCGTGGCAGATCGGGCTCCATGCAGCATTCGAGGGTAGTCCCCCGCTCCGCAGCGGCGATGCCACGACCCACACCCGCACCCTTTCGGCCATCGTGCGGAGACGGAGGTCACACCGACATCTGCTTGCAATAGTTAGCAAGAATGCGTACTCTGCTTGCATGTTCGAAAATGGAATCGACCCCAAGGAAATCCGCACCGTTCTCACGGATGCGGGCCACACTGCCGCCGGCTTCGCCGCCCTCGCCGCGAAGAAGGCCGTCGAGGTCCGTACCGACCTCACGGAGCGCTACGAGACCCAACTGACCGAGACCCGCAAGGTCGCGCTCGACGTCGTCAACCGCCTCCAGGATGTCCGCACCACCATGGAGGCCCGGGTCGAGCCCGTCGTCGCCAAGATGACCGAGCGCCTGCCCGAACCCGCCCAGAAGGTCATCGCCGACATGACCGCGGCCCGCAAGACGTTTCAGGCCAAGGCCCACCAGTTCGTCGTGAAGGCCATCACCGCCGAGGTTCCAACCCCCAAGGCACCCGCGGCCAAGGCCACCGCGCCGAAGGTCCGCAAGAGCACTCCAAAGGCCAAGGCGGCAGCCCCGAAGGTCCGCGCAGCCGCCTCGAACGTCAAGGCCGCCGCCGCACCGAAGGCCGCTCGCAAGCCCCGCACCGCGAAGGTTGCCGCCTGAGCTTCACCGATTGATCGTTGTCGAAGCGCCTCTGCTGCGCTTCACGCAGGGATGCCGCACCTCCGGGTGCGGCATCGTCGCGTCTGCCCGCGCTCCGCGCGTCAACTGCTCTGCACCCGTTGACGCCACCAGTGGAGCGTTGCTGCGAGCGCATCATCGAGGGCATGGACGGCGGTCCATTCCGTGTCGGCCCGCAACCGGGACGAGTCGCCGAAGATCACCGGCACGTCGGACGGGCGGAATCGCTCGGGATCGACAACCACGCGCAGCGGACGCTCGGCCAGCGCAATCAGGCGGTCGACGAGGTCACTGATGGGTACAGCAGTCCCGGAGCACACGTTGTAGGTCGCTCCGGCCGTTCCCCGCTCGACACAGGCGCGATAGGCGCGGACCACGTCCCGCACATCGCTGAAGTCCCGAGCGGCAGCGAGGTTGCCGACGGCGATCTCTTCGCTCCCGGCCGCCTCAGCCTCGGCGATGGAGCGAGCCACCGCGCTCACGACGAAGGCGTCGGACTGCCCTGGGCCGATGTGGTTGAACGGACGGGCAACGATCACGGGAACCTGCCGGCCATGGAACGCCTGCAGGGCGGCCAGCTCGGCAGACGCCTTCGACGCGCCGTATGGACTTGCCGGACGAAGGATGTGCGTCTCCCGGACAGGCAGCTCGTCTGGCGCGATCAACCCGTACACCTCGCCGGACGACACGATGAGCACCCGCGGTTTCAACCGCAGCTGACACACGGCGGACACCACGTTGAGCGTCCCGAGCACGTTGATCGTGAACGTCTCGGCCGGGTCGGCCCACGAACGGCTCACGTCGGCCTGTCCGGCGAGGTGATACACCGCGTCCGGTGCCGCCTCGCAGATGGCCTCAGCGATCAGCGCAGGCTCGGTGATGTCGACGAACGGCGCGATCACCTCATCACCCGATGCCGCGAGATGGGCGCAGAGGAACGATCCGACGAAGCCGCCCCCGCCTGTAACGAACGCTCGCATCGAGCGGTGAGGCTACCGGCCTTGGGTGCCGCGCCCGGTCACCGCAGACCTCGCAACGACCAAAGGGCGCCACGCTCAGCTGCGAATCGCCCCGAGTGACCGGTACACGTCGGCATGGGCTGCTGCACATGCGGTCCAGGTGAACGTCGACGCACAGCCGAGTCGGGCTTCCAGACGAGGCCCATCGCCCGAAAGCGCGGACGTGATCGCGGCCGCGATGGATACGGGATCGCGCGGGTCGGCAAGAAGCGCTGCGCCTGCCGCCAGCTCTGCCATCACGGTGGCCTCACTCGTGACGACGGGAGCGCCGCACGCGAGTGCCTCTACCACCGGCATGCCGAAACCCTCTTCGAACGACGGGTAGGCGACGACACCCGCCGCTCGCAGCAATGCAGGGAGATCATCGGGCGCGACGAACCCGAGCCGGCGGACCCTTCCGACTGTCGGAACCTCGAGCGCATCCCATGCGCCGGGCCATGCACCGCCGGCCAGCACCAGCTCCGCGGGCGTGGAGGAACCACTCTGCGCGCAGATGATCTCATATGCACGCAGAAGGTTTTGGAGGTTCTTCCGCGGCTCGATGGTCCCCAGATGGAGGATGAACGGAACCGTGACCGCGAGCCGTCGCAGGATCTCGCTGTCGTTCGCCGCAACGGCTGCGGTGAATCGGTTGTGGTCGATGCCGTGGCGGATCACGTGGACCGGGCACCGTGGAGGCGCGTGCTCCTGAAGCAGCGCTGCAGTCGCCTCGCTCACACAGACGATCGCGTCGGCGTCGGCCGCTGCCTTCGCGATGGCCCGCCTGAACAGCATCCGCTTCGCACGCTGGTGGTCCTGAGGTCGGGTGAAGAACGTCAGGTCGTGGACCGTGACGACCCGGGCAAGGCGTAGCCGGTCACGCCGGGACAGGTGCTCAGGCATCGTGTAGTGCGGGCTGTGCAGCACACCCACATCCGGCGCGGCGCGACGAAGTGCGCGCACCAGGCCTGTCTGTTCCCATAGCAGCCGGAGCGGGCGGAGGGAGGGGGCAACGCGCACGAACTCGCCCGATCCCGGCCAACGCGACGGCGAGTCGGAACGCCGGGCAACGAGGACCGGCTCGATGCCGGCTCGCGGCAGCGCCCCGATGAGTCCGTGCACATACGTTCCGGCGCCGCCGGAACGCGGGTGAACGGCCGAGACATCGATAGCCACACTCATCGGTGATTCGGGCCCGTGATGGAGCGCCAAACCGACCGGTGGGCGTCGGCCGCAACCCGCCAGCCACGGGCGGACACCCACGCCGAGGAGGACCGGCGAACCTCTGCGCGCGTAGGATCGTCGGCGAGCACTGCGAACAGACCGGCAGCGATCGAGTCGACATCGAGCGGGTCGACGATGACCGCCGGCGCGGCCATCGCACTCTGGCCGGCGACCGGTTCGACGACACTCGGCACCGGCGAGCAGGCCACTGCGAGTCCCACCCGCATCGCCTCGAGCGGCGGAAGTCCGAACCCCTCGACGATCGGGACGTAGGCGAACGCGCGGGCGCCGGCGTACTGCAGGGCGAGCTCCTGATCCGTGACGGCGCCGACGACCTCGACACCTTCGGGCAGGATCGCGGGCAGGCCATCGGCGCCATGCCCGTTCCAGCCGAGCGGGCCCACGATGCGCAGCGGCCATGGCTCGGGTAGAGACGGTCGTATGCGCGCATACGCCTCTATCAGCCGGGCGATGTTCTTGCGCGGCTCGATGGTCGACACTGCGAGCAGGTAGCTGCCGAGCCCTTCTGCGTAGGTGCGCGGCAGGTGATCGCATCCTTCGGGCACGACGCTGACCTTGGCCGGGTCTGCTCCGGCGGCGATCACGTCGGCGCGGGTGAGCTGGGAAGGAACCAGCAGGGCGTCGGCGTGCTCGATGGCGCGTTCGAGGCCACGCTCGTGCCACCGGATCCCGCGTTCGGGATAGGCCTCGGGCATGTGTCGCCATGCGAGGTCGTGCACGAAGACGGTGAGCGGGATCGGCTTGCGGCGACGCGGGGCCGGAAACGCGAAAGAGGTGGCGTGGACGATGTCGCCGACGGCCGGGCCCCGCAACCGGTCGCGCTCCCAGATCGCGGTCAGGACCTTTGCCGGGAAAGGAAGCGCGCGTACCGAACCGAACTCTGCGAGCGGGTCGGGACGCCGCTTCGCCGGACTGGTGACGAAGCAGATCTGGATCTCGTCCTCACCCGAACCGGGCACGGGCGGGCGTCGTAGGCCGAGGCTCAGCCCTCGTACATAGGTGCCGATCCCTCCGGGAGCGTCACGGCGGAGCTGCTCGGCGATCATGGTGAGCTGCATCAGAACTGCCTTCCGGCGAGCGTGCGGTACAGAGCGGTCATGGCGCGTGCACAGCTCGGCCACGAAGTGATCTGTGCGCGTACGGTGCCGCGCCGGCGAAGGCAGCCGGCCAGCCCGACGTCGCGGAGCACCTGGGTCAACGCGTGGGTGAATGCGTCCTCGTCGTCCGGCTCCACCAGCAGCGCCGCATCGCCGAGCACTTCGGGCAGTGAGCCGGCCGTGGTACTGACAACGGGCACACCGGCGCGCATCGCTTCGAGCGGCGGGAAGCCAAACCCTTCGTACCGGCTCGGATAGGCGAACACGGCGGCACCGGCGAGGAGCTCGGCGCGCATCCGATCATCGACGTAGCCGACACGAACGACGCGCTCCGAGGTCGCCGAGGGCAGCGCCGCGATCGCGGCCGTGACGTCGGGCCCGCCCCAGGCGTCGGCACCGGCGATGACGAGCTGCACCTCGGGAAACGTCCGGGCGAGCCGCCCGAACGATCGCACCAGGAGCGGAATGTTCTTGCGGGGCTCGACCGTGCCGAGCGCGAGCACGTAGGGCTTCCCCGCAGGCGGTGACGGAGATCGCGCGGCCAGATCGTCTGGCCTCGGGTCGGGTCCGGGGATGCCGGGCCTGATGACATGCACCCGGTCGGCGTCGAGCCGCAGCCACTCGCACACCTCGTCGGCCACGAACTGCGAGTCGGTATGCACGTGCGCGCCCCGGGCCACTGCTCGGCAGATGAGCGCCGGATACTGGAGCGTGTCGGGTGTGCACAGCTCGGGGAACCGAACCGGCGTGAGGTCGTGCACGCTCACGAGCGCTGCCGCCCGGCGAGTCGGCGGGACGACGAAGTTCGTCCCGTGGACGACGTCGATCGGCCCCGTCCACCACTCGATCGGGGGGAAATTCGCACGTTTCCATAGCGCCCGCAATGGACGTGCCGGCATCGGCCAGCGCTGGTGCGTGGCTGCCGCGTGCCGACCCCGGAACGTCACCGCGAAGGGGACCAGTTCAGTCGTTGCCTCACTGCCGG
>JAYUDQ010000144.1:0-6440 GCA_043739745.1 Acidimicrobiia bacterium
ATTCGCAGTCCGCGATGGAGTCGGTGGTGCGGGCACGGTCGTTTCGAGCGGCTGTACCGACTGGGTGTGGGGCCTGACCGGCGACGACCCTGCGATCGAGCGGATCACTACGAACCTGATCGAACGCCTCGGCTGAGCGCCGCTGATCTCGAACCGCGATGTTGCCGGAGTTGGCGTCAGACCAGTCGCCGTCGCCGTCACGTGTCAGTGCGCGTCGTCCTTGGCGTAGTTACTCGCTCCCCACCAATCGACCACAACCGCTGGTTCGTCGCCGACCACCCATGCGTCGTGCCCGTGGGGAAGAGCAACTACGTCGCCCGGTCCCGCATTGATCTCGGTGCCGTCGGCCATCTTGATGGTCAGTCGCCCCGATACGTGGTACTGGAAATGCGGTGCCTCGCACAGCTCGGTGCCGGCGATCGGCTTGACGTGATCGGACCAGCGCCATCCCGGCTGCAGGGTCAAACGACCGATCTCGCTGCCGCCGATCTTGACGATGTCGACCCGCCCGTGACTGAATTCTCGCGTCTCGTCGGAGGCGGAGAACGTCTTATGTTCTGCTGGATCCATGATTGCTCCCTTGTCGTGATTGCTGGTCGTGAATTGCTTCAGGTGCTGATGATCTCGAAGCCGGTTTGCAGTCGGCCTGCAACGGCACGTTCAAAGGGTCTGGTGAGCGCTGATTGGGTTGTACTGTGAATCCGGTGGAACGGTTGTCGGTACACGTGCTCGGCGCCTTCGAGGTCGTCGGCCTCGACGAGCGTGGAATTGGTAGCCGCAAGGCGCGCAGCCTGCTCAAGTTGCTCGCATGTAGTCGTGGCGCGTCGGTATCCGTCGATCGAATCACCCAAGCGCTGTGGGGCGATGAACTGCCTGCCAAGCCGGCTGATCAGGTGAGCGTGCTCGTCAGCCGTCTGCGCGCGGTGCTCGGTGGGCGGATCCCGCGCAGCGACGCCGGTTACGCGTTGCGGTACGACTGGCTCGACCTCGATGAGATGATCGCAAGGAGCGAGGAGGCGTCGGCCCGACTCCGCTCGGGACGTCCGGGCGCCGCCCGTGCAGCGGCGACTGCTGCGTTGCGTCTGGTTGGAGGCCGGCCGCTGCCCGACGAGGATTCGGAGTGGGCCGACGTTGCTCGCACCCAAATCGAACGTGTCGTCGCCACGACCCGTCACGCCGGCGCAGAGGCCGCGCTCGCCGTCGGTGCACCCGGCGAAGCAGCCGCACTCGCGTCGGCGGCGCTCGACCTCGACCCCTACGACGAGACCGCGCTGCAGTTCGCGATGCGCGCTCTCGCGAGGACCGGCCGACCCGGGTCGGCGTTGGCGGTCTATACCGCCTTCAAGAGCCGCCTCGTCGACGAATTCGGGGTCGACCCGACGAGCGAGACCGAGCGTGTCCACGATGACATCGTGCTCGGCAAAGACACCGCGTTCCCAGCAGTCGGCGATGGAGCGAGCAGCCGAGCCGCACTCGTGGGACGCGATGCCGAACTCGATGCGCTCGATACCCGCCTCGCCGACGCTCGGCGCGCATCGCAATTCGTGATCATCGAAGGCGAGCCGGGAATCGGCAAGAGCGCGCTGGTCCAGGAATGGGCCGCCCGAATCGCCCGGGGTGGCACGACGGTCCTGCTCGGCCGGTGTGACCAGGTCGGGATTGGGTTGCCGCTCCAGCCGGTGCTCGATGCTGTCAAGGCCTGGCTCGACAGCGCCCGTGGCCCGCTCGACAGCGTCGGCGGCGACGGTTCGGCCGGTGACGGTTCGGCCGGTGACGGTTCGGTCGGCGGCGATCGGGTCCTCGGACCGCTACTCGGAATCGGAGATGCGGCGCGCTCGGGCAGCGGCGCCTTGTCGACGACGACCGTCGAAGAATCCGAGTTCGGGCGGCTGCGGATCTTCACCGCCCTGTCCGAACTGATCGACCGCCGCCGGGCCGGCTCGCCGATGGTGATGATCATCGAAGACGTCCATCACGCAGACCCCGGCACGCTCGCGTGGCTCAACTTCTTCGTCAGGAGCCTTGCGGGAGTCATGGCCGTCGCAACGTCTCGGCCGCGAGGCGTGGATCTGGAACGCGCGAATATGCTCGCCCTCGGGCCGATCGATGTGACGGCGGCTGCCCAATTGGTCGGCGACCTCGAGGTGGGGTTGCTCCATGCACGCAGCGGCGGCAATCCACTGTTCTTGATGGAGTTGGCGCAGGTGGCCGACGGCGAACTGCCGGCTTCGATCGTGGCCGCCGTTCGTCGCCGCGGTGACGCGCTCGGCCCTGCGGCCTCCACGCTGCGTGTCGCGGCACTACTCGGGTCCGAGATCGATCTCGACCTGCTGTCGGCGTGCTGCCGCCGCCCGGTTGGCGAGGTCCTCGATCACATCGAAATCGCGGTTGCGCACGAGTTGCTGAGCGATCTGCCCGACGGGCTGCGATTCCGTCACGATGTCGTTCGCGAGGCGTTGGTGGCCGGCACCACGGTTGCGGTGCGTGCCTTCGTGCATCGCGAGGCGTCGATCCTTCTCGCGGCTCGGGCCGATCGAAGCCCGCTCGATACGGCCCACCACGCGGAGCGCGCTGGCGCTGCCGACGTCGCATCGGCGGCATTCGTCGAAGGGGCTGCGATCGCAGCTCACCGCTACGCGGCCGACCTCGCGGAAGAACTCCTCGACCGCGCAATCGAGCTGTCGGACTCCTATCGGGCACGGCTCGAGCGGGCGCGGGTTCGCCTCACCAGGCGCAACCTCGACGGCGCTGCTTCCGACGCCGACATCGCTCTGGCGATCGACCGCACACCGACGGCGCTCGAACTCGCCGGTTGGATCGCGTACTACCGCCGCGACTATCCGACAGCGCTGCTGCTTGCCGAGGAAGTCCGGGAGTCGGCAACGGACGAGGCAGTCCAGGCCGGCGCCGCCGTGCTCGAGGGCCGGATCCGGCATGCTCGCGGCGACCTCGCCGGCGCCGTGTCTGCCCTGCAAACCGTCACTCGGGACGTAGGCAGCCATCGGTTGCGAGGCATCCCCGCAGTGTGGTTGGCGGCGGCATTGGTCCATCAGGGCAACGTCGGCGAAGCTTTGTCGTATCTCGAGGATGCCCGCGACTCCCCCGATCTCCAGGAGCATCCGTTCGCAGTGGGCCACGCATGGTTCGCGAGATGTCTCGCGAATGGCATTGCCGGGCGGTTGGCGGCTGCGTCAGCGGCGGTCGCCGGGCTGCAGGCGCACGCCGATGGTAGCGGAGTCGCCGGCCATCGTTTCCGTCCGATGGCCGCCAACTTCCGCAGTTGGCTGGAACGCTCGGTAGGCGATCTCGCTGCTGCTGAGAAATCGAGCCTGGAGGCGCTCGACCTGGCCGGGCACGCTTCGTTCGAGGAGCCGGCCGTGCATGCGCGCCTCGATCTCGTCGAGATCTACCTCGGCGGCGGGCGTGAAGCGGACGCGAACGAGATGCTGGGGGTGGCTGCTGCCCATCTCGAATCGACGTGCACGATGGCGTGGCACCTGAATCAGCGGTTGCTGTGGCTGTCCGGGCGGCTTGCGCTGCGTGCCGGCGACGCGGCCGGCGCTGGTGCCTGCGCTGCGGAACTGGCATCCGACGCCGGCGCGAGGGCGTCGCAGCGCTACCTTATGCTGGCCGACCACCTGTCCGTGCTGGTTGCGTCTCGCGGGCCGGGGAACCGCCACGCCGTGAGCGACGGCGATGCGGCGATCGAGCGAATGCTGGCCGGTCTCGACCACCTCGCCGGGCTCGACTCGTGGTGGCTGGTGGCCGAGTGGGCTGCGGCCACCGGCAACGATCGCCTGTGGCAGGCGGCCCGAGCGCGGGCGGCTTCGCTACTCGCTCGCAGCCGCGCTGTTGCGGCCGATCCGTTCGCGGTCGAGAAATGGCTCGGCGCGTCGATCGAGCTCATACGGCTGCGGTGATGACGATCATCCTGCGGACCAGCATTGGATAGTCGCTCCCCATCTGCTCGACAGCCCTGCTCAGTAGTTCCACGCGCGCTGCCGGCGCAAGCGATGTGACGAACGGAGCGAGGTCGGCCATGCCGAGACGCCATTCGATCAGCGACGGCGCATCCAACTCGGGGAAGCGGACCTGGCGTGGTTCGACCGTCGCGCTGATGCCAGCGGCCAGCGTCTCGCGGACTGCGCGTTCCACCGTGGCGAGCTTGGGCATCGCGTCCTCGCGCAACCGACGCCACCACGTGGCGGGCCGCCAGCCCAACTCGGCGGCGACGCTGTGTGCTGCCTGCTTGGCCGGATGGTCGTCGTCGGCTGCATAGGCGGAAGCGACGACGATTCCGCCGCGACGCGTCACCCTGGCCGCCTCACGCAACCCGAGCGCCGGCTGTGTCAGGTGATTCAGTGAGAACGCGGCGACCACGATCTCGAACGCGCCGTCGCGAAAGGGGAGGGCGACGGCATCCGCAACGACGCACGGTGGACGCTTGCTGCGCTCGTACTCGAGCATTCCGGGCGCGACGTCCACCGCCACCACGCGTGCCCCGGCCAGCATCAGCGCGGCGGACGCCGCACCGGTACCGGCGCCGACGTCGAGCGCGGTCTTGCCGCGCACCGGCTCGATCCTCTCGACGAGCGCGATAGCGAGCCGGTCGTAGATCCGTGCCGGCCCTCTTCGCCACGCGTCTGCGCTGTTCGAGTATCCGTCGCTGACCGGCGTGGTCTCGTTCACAACCAACTCTCGGCGGTGCGGGCCTGTTCGCACCACCAGGCGAGCTCGGAATCGCTTCCGAGCGCCTTCTCCCACCCGAACTGAACGAGTCCTCCCAGCAGGCACAGACCGAGCTGGCGCTGCCACCAATCGCTGACGTCGATGCCGTGGCGAACGAGCGCAACGCGGAGCATCTCGATGGTTTCTTCCTTCGTCGCCGGGAGCCGCGCCGAATTGAGTGCCAGGTACCAGGCCAGCTCGTGACAGACAGGCCCCTCGCCCGGATATGACCAATCGATCAGGACCGTGCGGCCATCGGGCATCGCCCCGACGTTGCCGAACTTCCAGTCACCGTGGAGCAGCGTTGACGGTGTCGTGCGCAGCGCGTCGACGAGCGCGGAGTTGTCGAAACGCAGATCGCCGATCAGTCGGCGCACATCGAGCGGAACCCTCGTTGCGAACTGTTCCCAGCCCTGCCCGGCGATCTTGGGAACGATGGCAGGGAAGCCGAGGGCACGTTCTGTTTCACCCATCTCGTCGCTGAACCACTGCCAGCGGGTCTGATAGGGCATCAGGCCGATGCTGTCGCGCCAACCCCACGCACGTGCCGCCGTTCCAGCCATGTGGTCGATGAATCGGTGGTGATGCTCGGCGGGCACGGGGTCGTCACCCGCCGGCACCATCACGTCCGAGAGATCGCGCATCAGGATCGCGGCACCCCAGCCGTTGCGGCCGATCCCACGAGCCACCCCGACGGTTCCGTGCTCGATCAGGTCCGGTGCCAGGTCCATCAGACCGGACTCCCAGATCAACAGCGGCCGTGGGCCGAGGTCGCCGCTGCATCGCATCGTGAAATCATCGTCGACGTGGACGTACTTCACGATGTGTGGCTCGTCGTTCAGCGTCACGTGCTCGAACCGGCTTCCGGACTTGGAATCAGACGTCACGAACGGCACTCGATCGGTCGTTCCTTCGAGCAACTCCTCGATGGTGTCGAACACCGGGCGCGGCGTGGGTAGTCGGACCGTTGGTTCTGCGGCGACGGCCATCGTCAGCCGGTCTCCACGAGCCGGGCCGCTGCCATCTCGGCCAGCAGAGGCGCAGGCCAGCGGCCACCGCACCACACGTGATCCTCGACGATGCGGTCGGTGGTCGGATCGATCGTGAGCACATGGGCGTGATGGCCGGCGTGCTCGACGCCGTCCTCCTCCCACGTTGCGACGTACTCGATGACTTCTCCGGAGGCGGTCGAGTGGCGGGTGAGTTCTGGAAGGTCGGATGTCGCGTTGAACCAGCGCCCGTACTCTGCCCGGACGCCGGTGTCGCCATGTACGGTGTAGCGCCAGCCGGGGACCGTTGCATCGAGGACCACGCCAACGGCGTAGAGATCGTCGGCCGTCGAGAACGACGCCTGCCGCACCGCATCGAGGAACCGATCGACGGCGGTACTGCGGGCAGGCGATGCGCCGGATGATGGATGTGACTGTGTCTGTGTCTGTGTCTGTGTGGTGGTCATACGATGATCCTCGCTCGCCGGCCTTGCAAAGCATTTGCAGACCGAGCACGATGCTCATTCGCGTTCATCAGCCGCTCGGTACGTCGAACGACTTGCGGTCGGCGTGCTTGAGCCCGTCGAGCGCGTAGGTCGAGGTACCGTGCTCGAGCAGCTCCGACGCTGCCCGCACGAGGGCTCCGTAGGCAGCGAATGCGAGCGCGCCGCCCGTGGACACCCGGCGGACACCGACGTCTCCGAGCGCGCCGACCGATGGTCC
>JAYUDQ010000145.1:0-2428 GCA_043739745.1 Acidimicrobiia bacterium
GGGTCGCCAGAAGATCATGACGGCCTACCGCAGCTATCACGGCGCCACCGGCATCGGCATTGCCATGACCGGCGACCCGCGCCGCTGGCCGAGCGAGACCGGTGTGTCGGGCATCGTGCACTTCTGGGGGCCGTACCCCTACCGCTCGCCGTTCTACTCCTCGTCCGAGGAAGAGGAGGGAGTGCGCGCCCTCCAGCATCTGCGCGATGTGCTGATGGTCGAAGGTCCGCAGACGATCGCGGCGATCGTGCTCGAGACCGTCGTCGGCACCAACGGCATCCTCGTTCCGCCACCCGGCTATCTGGCCGGGGTTCGTGCCATCTGCGATGAGTTCGGGATCGTGATGGTGGCCGACGAGGTGATGGCCGGCTTCGGCCGCTGCGGCGAGTGGTTCGCGCTCGACCATTGGGATGTCACGCCCGACCTGATCTGCTTCGCAAAGGGCGTGAACTCGGGCTACCTACCGCTCGGTGGCGTGATCATCAGCGACACGATCGCAGCGACGTTCAAGGAGCGCCAGTACCCGGGCGGGCTCACCTATTCCGGCCACCCGCTGGCCTGCGCCTCGGCCGTTGCCTCGATCCGCATCTTCGAGTAGGAAGGTGTCGTCGAGCATGCCCGCATGCTCGGCACCGACATCATCGGGCCGGCGCTCGACAAGCTCAAGGCCAACCACGCTGCGGTCGGCGATGTCCGCGGGCTCGGGGTGTTCTGGGCCATCGAGCTCGTGCGCAACCGTTCGACGCGTGAGCCGTTGGTGCCGTTCAATGCGTCTGGCGCGGCCGCGGCGCCGATGAACGAGCTCGTGGCGGCATGCAAGAAGGCCGGCCTGTGGCCGTTCACGCACTTCAACCGCATTCATGTGGTGCCGCCGTGCACGACCTCGGTCGAGGATGTGCAGCATGGGTTGGCGATCCTCGACGAGGTGTTGACCCTGGCCGACGCGCACGTCACCGGCTGACCGGCGGCCAGCGGGTCCTCGGGTCCGTCCTGTGACGGGTGTTGCGGCGGCCTGGCGACGTTGCGGTTTCGCGCCGCCCGGCGAAAATGCGATGTCCACAGTCGGTTTCGCGCCGCCCGACGAAAATGCGATGTCGGGAGACGATGCGGTTTCGCGCCGCCCGGCGCGAAACCGAAATCGGAATCGGAATACGGGCCGAGCGGACCCCTGGTTTTCGCTGTCATACGGCAGGCGTACGATCGAACCGGAAGCTTCCCTCTCACTGACCGTGCTCGATCGAAGGAGCGCATGCAATGAATGGGGACGTGAAGGTGGCCGGAGTGGCCGAAAAGCAGTTGGGGCTCGTCACGCTGGACGAGGTCCGCAAGTCGGGGATCCAGGACCGGGCATGGCAGCATTGCGTGAGGTCGGGCTTGTGGATTCGAGTCGCACCGAGGGTGTACCGCAGCGCATCGGTGGCCTCCACATTTGCGCAGCGCTGCCTCGCGCAAGTGCTGAGCCTCGGCGACGACTCCGCTCTATCGCACCGGAGCGCAGCGGCGTTGCTCGGTCTCGACAACTTCCGTGAAGAACGGGTCATCCACGTCACGACCTCCGATCGTCGGGTTGCGGCCCGCGCCGGCGTGCGCATCCATCGGTGCGACCCGCTCCGTTCATCAGACCTCGATGCACGCGATGAGATCCGGATCACGTCGCCGGTGCGCACGATCGTCGACCTCGCTTCGTGTTCGACGAAGCGCGAATTGGAGAATGCGGTTGATAGCGCACTGAGAATGGGTCTCACAACGCTCGATCGACTCTCCGGTCGGCGAGATTCGCTGCGCGTGCCTCGGATCGCGACACTTGACCAGGTGATCGACGGCATGCCCAACGGTGGGCTACACAACCGACTCGAGCGTGACTACCTCGACCTATCACGCCGCGCTCGCCTTCCCGACCCTCGCGGCCAGGTCAACTTCCACGATGGCACGACCGTGTTCGCTCGCGCCGACTTCTTCTACGATGCGCTTCGCCTCGTCACCGAGGTCAGCGGACACCGGACACACTCGACCCGTCAGGCTCGGGCTGCGGACGCGAAGCGTCATCGGCGAATCGTGGCGGACGGCTGGCAGTACATCGAGTACACGAGCGACGAGATCTTCCACGAGCCCGCCTCGGTTATCAACGAACTGCGCGCGTTCGGGTCTCTGGCGCCCGGATCGGGTGATTCGGCTTTCGTTTTCGCTCCGGGCGGAGAAAACCCGAACGTGAGATTCGCTTTCGCGCCTACCGGCGAGAAACCGATCGGGTGACACCCCTTGGTTTTCACGCCGGGTGGCGAAAAACTCGGACGCGGCAAGGCCGGCTCCCTCAGGGGCCGGCCTCGCAACAGCAAGAGCGAACGTGGCCTAGATCAGGCGCCACCCTCGGTCAGCGTCACCGTGGCCGGTTTGAACCCGGCACCCATTACGTCGCCGCCATCGGCCT
>JAYUDQ010000146.1:0-2427 GCA_043739745.1 Acidimicrobiia bacterium
GCGTGACGGTTGCGGTCTCGTCGACAAGTGCGAGCACATCGAAGAACTGCGCCATGTGGGCCCGCAACTGCCCGTCCTCGAAGACTCCCATGGTCCTCGTCGGGTCGATCATCATCCCTCGCTCCGTCCCATCGACCTACCCCAATCAGCGTCTGACAATCAGCGTCTGCCAGCAGCGCAGAGTGTACGACGGGGGACCTCGGCGTAGTCAGGGAAGTTCCTCCCGCTCCGGACCGTCGGCCCGAAGGGGCAACGTCGCATTTCGAGATCAGCTGATCTTCGGCTTCCCCGATCGAGTGAGCACCGTGTTCAAGATCGTGAGGTCGTCGATGCCGTCGAGCGACACCCTGTCGAGGAGGCCGACGTCCTTGGCGTGCTGCCCACCCGCCTTGAACGTCGCGATCTCGGGATCGTTGGTGAAGGTGATATTGACCCACGCGTCGGACAAGACGGAGGCGGACAGCTTCTTCCCGGTGGCCTTCTCGATTTGCGTGTTCGCGGCGTCCTGCGCCTTGGTCGGGTTGGCATGCATCCAATCGACGGCGTTGACCTGACCCTGGATCAATCGCTCGACGAGGTCGGGGCGGTCTTTCAGGAAGTCGGTCCGTACGACGAGCACCGTGGTCGCAAAGGCATGGTTCGGCCACAGGTCGCGCTCGTCGACGAGTACCTTGCCACCTCCCTCGCGGATCAGGCGGGTGGCCCAAGGCTCGGGCACCCAGGCGCCGTCGATCTGGCCGGAGCGGAACGTTTCCAGCGTCTGCGCGTTCTCCTGCGGCACGATCGACACGTCACCGCCGCCTTCCGGGGTCGTGCTCAGACCTTTGGACTTCAGCCAGTAGCGCAGCGCCACGTCTTGCGTGCCGCCCAGGTTCGGGCTTGCGACCTTCTTGCCTTTGAGGTCCGCAGCACTGCGGATCGAGGGCTTCACCACGAAGAACGCACCACCGTCGGCCGCGCCGGCCACGACTCGCAACGCGCGTCCGTTCGAGCGGGTGAACGAGTTGATGGCGGGGCTCGGGCCGACATACGCGGCGTCGAGCGATCCCGACAACAGCGCCTCCATCTCGGGCGGGCCGGCATTGAAGAAGAACGTCTGGAGTTTCACGTCGCTTCCGAGCGACTTCTGGAAGAAGCCCGCCTGTGCGGCGACGAGCCCGGTGGCGTGCGTGACGTTCGGGAAGAAGCCGAGCTTCACGTTTCCGCCCGTCGTCGTCTTGTTCGTCTTCGTCTTCGTCTTCGTCGACTTCGTGGCCGCTGACGCCGGAGTGATCATGGCGGCAACGGCGACGATCGACACGAGTGCGAGGCCGGCGGCAAGACCGCGAACGGCGCGGAGGCGCGTTCGGCCAAGAGTACTGGTGCGCATTGAGATCCTTCGGTTGATGGTGGTGGAGAGACGCGAGTGCAGGACGCGTCAGGTCGTGCTGGCGAGCAGTCCCCGTCGGGCCCGCAAACGATGGTCCACCGCCGAGAACGCGGTGTCGGCGGCGATGCCGAGCACGAGGATCACGATCATCATCGCCAGCAGGATGTCGGGCGCAGCCAGTTCACGGGCGAACTGCAGCCGGGCGCCGAGCGACGGGCGGTTGGCGATGACGACCAACAGCTCGCCGGCCATCAGGCTCCGCCAGGCGAACGCCCATCCCTGCTTGAGCCCGGCAACCACGCTCGGCAATGCACCCGGGATGATCACGTGCCGCCAGAGGGCCACACCTTTGGCGTCGAGCGTTCGACCGACCCGCAGCCACAGCGGCGGCAGGTGGTCGACCCCGGACATGATGCCGTTGGCGATCGACGGAGCCGCGCCCAACACGATCACGAACGTGATGGCCTGCTCGGAGAGCTTGAAGAGCAGGATCGCCAGCGGGAACCAGGCGATCGACGGCATCGTCTGCAGACCCGTGATGAGCGAGCCGAAGGCCGTCCGCAGCCACTTCGAGCTGAGCACCGGGATGGCGACACCGGTGCCGATCACGATGGCGATGAGATAGCCGAACAGCGCTCGGCGCAGGGTCGTGGAGACGGCGCTCCAGAACGACGACGTCGTGCTGAGGTGCCCGAGCTCGCGGAACACCGGACCGGGGCCGGGGAGGAGGTAGTCGGGTCGCCAGTGGGTCAGGACCACGATCTGCCAGAGCCCGATCACGAACGCGATCGCGAGCAGCTTCGGAACCACGGTGGTGGCAAAACGCCCTGCGAAGCGCTTCATCGGACGGTCCCTGCGTAGCCGACACGGTCGAAATGGTCGACGTGACCAACAGGATCGGTGCGGTCAGTCTCGCGGCGGCGAACCTCGTCGCGCAGGCGTTCCGTGATCTCCGCGACCACGGCATCTCGGCGATCGGCCGAGCGGCTGTAGACCTCGGCGATCCGGCCGGGCTGCCCGCCCATCACGACGACCCGGTCGCCGAGCCGCACCGCCTC
>JAYUDQ010000147.1:0-6414 GCA_043739745.1 Acidimicrobiia bacterium
CTGGCCGATGGCGGGGTGTTGGCGCTCTACCCCGAAGGGACGCGATCCCGCGACGGCCGGCTGTACCGCGGCTACACCGGTGCCGCCCGGCTGGCGCTCACGTACGGCTGTCCGATCCTGCCGGTCGGGATTGCCGGGACGGACTCGATCCAGCCCGCCGGAGCGCGCCTTCCCCGACCCCGCCGCCGCTGCTCCCTCACGATGGCTGAGCCGATCGTCGTCGAACAGGTGGCGCACGTGGGCCGGGTCGGCGCCCGAGCGCTGACCGAGGAGGTCATGGACGCGATCTGCTCGATCACCGGCCAGGTGAAGGTCGGGCACCATGCGCCGCGGGTGGTCAAGCCGATCACGCCGGTCACGTCCGTCACGCCGGTGATCCCGGTCGCAGTGGTCGTGTCCTAGCCGCGGGCGCACCGATTCCGGGAACTTCGGGAATCGGTCGTGGACTCGTCGAACTCGTCGAAATCCGGCAAGCTCGTTCGTCGGTAGAGCAGTGCCACCAAGGGCACCCTCATCAAGGAGCAGCCACATGCCTCGCTACGCCGCACTCATCTACGGATCATCCGCCGAGCAGAACGAAGGATCGCCCGAGCTGTGGGCGCAGGTCATGGCCGAGTACAACGACTTCGGCGCCACCGCCGGAGCGGCAGGTGTCCTCGGCGGCGGCGAAGCGCTGCAGGACATCACCACGGCCACCACCGTGCAGGTGAAAGGCGGGGCCAAAGGCGGCGAGGTCGTCACCGTCGACGGCCCCTTCGCCGAAACCAAGGAGGTGCTCGGCGGTTTCTACCTGATCGACTGCGCCAACCTCGACGAAGCCATCGCCTGGGCCGCGCAGATCCCCGGGGCATGGCATGGCAAGGTCGAGGTTCGTCCCGTCATCGACTTCTCTGCGGAGGGATGAGCGCCCCGTACACGCCTCTCGAGGAGACGCTCCGGATCGAGGGTGGTCGCGTCCTGGCCACCCTCATCCGGCTCACCGGCGACATCGGCCTCGCCGAGGACGCCGTGCAGGACGCGGTGATCGTCGCCCTTGAGCGCTGGCCCCGCGACGGTGTGCCCCGCAACCCGAGCGCATGGCTCACGACGGTCGCGAGGAACAAGGCGCTCGACCGGATTCGTCGGGAGTCGACACGTCAAAATCGGGAGCGGGTAACCGTGGACCTTGATGACGACGAGCAGGACTTCAGCGATTCGGCCATCCGTGATGACCAGCTGCGCCTGCTGTTCACGTGCTGCCACCCGGCGCTTTCGGCGGATGCACGTGTGGCCCTCGCACTGCGCACCATCGGCGGGCTCCGCACATCGGAGATCGCTTCGGCGTTCCTCGTGCCAGAGGCGACCATCGGCCAACGGATCAGCCGGGCGAAGCGCAAGATCGCCATCGCCGGCATCCCCTATCGCGTGCCGAGCGATGCCGAGATCCCCGACCGGCTCGGTGTCGTCCTGGCTGTCGTCTACGTGATCTTCACGGCCGGGCACCATGCGACCTCAGGCCGGGCCGATGCCCGCGTCGACCTCGAAGTCGAAGGCGTACGTCTGGCCCGCCTGCTCGTCGAGCTCATGCCCGATGAGCCCGAGTGCGAAGGGCTTCTGGCGCTCAGTCTGGCCACCCACGCCCGTCGAGCGGCCCGCCTCGATGCGCACGGCGCGGTGGTGCTGATGGCCGATCAGGACCGTTCGCGGTGGGATCGGACCGCCATCGATGAGGCTGCTGCTGCGGTCGAGCGGGCCCTGCGGCGTCGTCGCCCGGGGCCATTCCAGATCCAGGGAGCGATCGCCTGCCTGCACGGTTTGGCGCCGACGTACGCCGAGACCGACTGGCCGCAGATCGCGGAGTTGTACCGGCTGCTCGAGGGACAGCAGCCGACTGCCGTCGTACGGGTGAACCGGGCTGTGGCGGTGGGGGAGGCGCACGGCGCGTCCGAAGGTCTGGCCGTGCTCGATTCGCTCAGCCTCGCGGATGGCGAACAGGTTCGGCACTGGCACCTGTACTGGTCGGTGCGCAGCGAACTGCTGAGGCGTTGCGGTCGGCGGTCGGCAGCGATCGATGCGCTCGACACCGCGCTCACCTGCGAGATGAACGATTCCGACCGCGCCCTGTTGCTCGGCCGTCGGGCTGGTCTGGCGCGGTCAGCGTAGGTGACCGTGCCGGTGGCGGGTCGTGCTCACGGCCTGCTCCCGCAGCCAGCGTGGGATCTCGATCTGCGCGATGGCCACGATCGGCTGGTCGTCGACGGGGATGGCGGCCGAATGGGCAGCGCGGAGGACGTCGTCGGCCACCGTGCCGAGGACGCGCAGACGGTCGACACCGAGCGTGCCGAGACGGGCGGCAAATGCGGCGTCGGACTCGTCGGCCACGCTCGACATGACGACCTGCGTCCCCGCGGCACGAGCGGCGGCACGGGCGAGTGCGACGACCTCCGGGGAGACGTCGCTGCCGACCCGCACGGCGACGCCACCCGGCAGCGAACGGGAACGCAGCACATTCGTTTCGCTGCGCAACCCGCTCGGATCGTGTTCGGTGGCCAGTTCCTGCGCGGCCCAGGCATCGAACGAACGGACCACAGCCGCGACCTCACCGGGTTCCGCCTGGGCGGTCCAGCGGCGCAGCGAGCGCACGTATTGTGGCCCGCCCGCCTTCACCGTCGGCCCGACCACGGACTGCTTCCAGCCCCCGAAGGGCTGCCGCCGCACGATGGCGCCGGTGGTCCCACGGTTCACGTACAGGTTCCCGGCCTCGGCCCGCTCGGTCCAGGCCGCGATCTCGTCGACGGCGAGCGAGTGCAGGCCGGCGGTGAGCCCGTAGCGACTGGCGTTCTGGATGGCGATGGCGTGGTCGAGGTCGCGGGCCCGAACGACACCGAGCACCGGTCCGAAGCACTCGTTCTGCTGGAACCACGAATCCTTCTGTACCCCAAGGCGCACACCGGGCGCCCAGAGCCGAGGGTCGTCGCCAACTTGCTGCGGCTCGACGAGCCATGACTCGCCGTCGTCCAATGTGGTCAGTGCGCGTCGCAGATTGCCGTCGGGTGGATCGATGAGCGGGCCCACGTCGGTGCGGAGGTCATGACCGGGGCCGACCCGCAGGCTGCGGACCGCGTCGGCAAGGCGCGCCCGGAACACCGGGCTGTCGTAGAGCGAGGACTCGACGATGGCCAGGCTCGCGGCCGAGCACTTCTGGCCGGCATGCCCGAACGCCGACTTCACGAGGTCCTTGATGGCGAGATCGACGTCGGCAACAGCGGTGATGATCATCGAGTTCTTGCCGCTCGTCTCCGCACGCAGACGCAGCGTCGGTTTCCAGCCGAGGAACAGCTCGGCGGTGGCGTGGGCGCCCGTGAGGATCACACCGGCGACATCCGGATGGGTGATGAGTCGGCGGCCGGCCTCGTCGTCGGGGCACGGCAGGAACTGCAGGACATCCGTGGGGATACCGGCCTCCCAGCAGTGCGAGGCGACCAGCCAGCCGGTGAGGATCGCCTGCGGAGCCGGCTTGAGGATGACGGTGTTCCCCGCCGCGAGCGCGCCCAGTATGCCGCCCATCGCGATCGCATAGGGGAAGTTCCAGGGCGGGGCGACCACGACGGTGCCGAGCGCAGTGCTCACACCTTCGTCGCACGCGTCGAGATCGGCCGCACCCATCGCGTAGTAGCGGGCGAAATCGACCGCCTCCGATACCTCCGGGTCGCCCTCGGGGACGGTCTTCCCGGCGTCGTGGGCCATCGTTGCAAGTGTGACTCCCCGGTTCCGGGCGATGACGTTGGCCACCCCATGCACGAGTGCCGCACGTTCCGCGTGCGGTCGTGCCGACCACGAATGTTGTGCCCGTACCGCGACCCCGACGGCCCGATCGACCATGGCCACGTCGGCCAAGGCGACGGGATACGCTGCCCACGGCGACGACGTGAATGCCACGGCACTCGCCACCGGGCCGTCGACCAGTTCGCCATCGATCCGGGCTCCGATCGGTCGCGTCGGCGGACGCCAATCATCCAGGCAGCGTCCGATCCAGGCCCGATTCGCGGCGAGCGCGAAGTCCGTGTCGGGCTCGTTGGCGAACGGCGTCGCGAACGGCACCGGCGCCTCTGGCACGGAGCGGTCCTGGGTGCGCCGAGGCGATGTCGGGACCGCATGGCGTCCGGCCACCGCGACACGGAACCGGTCGGCCTCCTGCTCGAAGACGGCGTTACCCGGGGCCAGGTCGAACAGGTTGCGCAGGAAGTTCTCTGGCGCGGTGTTCTCGTCGAGGCGGCGCACGAGGTAGGCAATGGCGGCGGCGAAGTCGTCGTGGGCCACGACCGGCGCATACAGGAGTAGCCCGCCGGCCGCGTCGTGGACCGCTTCGGCCTGTGCCTCCGCCATGCCTTCCAGCATCTCGATCTCGAGTCGTGCGGGCACGCCGCGGCTGGCCAGTTCGGTGCGCAGCCCGAGTCCCCACGCCACGTCGAACAGGTTGTGGCTCGCGAGTCCCACCCGAACCGCATCGTCGTAGTGCGGCGCCAGCACGACGTCGAGCAACGCCTTGTAGCTGGCGTCGACGTCGGCCTTCGACGTGTACGGCGCCTGCTCCCAACCGTGCTGCTCGGCTTCCACCTGCTCCATGGCCAGGTTCGCGCCCTTGACGATGCGGATCTTGATCCGGCCACCCCCGTTGCGCCGTCGTCGGAGGGCCCACTCACACAGAGCGCGAGCGGCCTCGTGCGAATCCGGAAGGTAGGCCTGGAGAACGACTCCCGCTTCGAGGCTGCGGAACTCCTCCTCGTCGAGCACCCGACGGAAGACGGCGAGCGTCAACGCGAGGTCGCGGTACTCCTCCATGTCGAGGTTGACGAACTTCGCCGGCTTCGCGGCCAGCGCCACGCGGTACAGGACGCGGAGCCGCTGCGACACTGCGTCCACGGTGGCCTCGAAGCTCAGCGCGCGAACCTCGCTCGAGATGGCGCTGATCTTCACCGACACGTAGTCCACATCCGGCCTCGCCAGGCGGGCGGCAACCGTGTCCAGACGGGCGCGGGCCTCGTCCTCGCCGAGGATCGCCTCGCCCAACACGTTCACGTTGCAGCGGATGTGTGCGGCTCGGCGCATCGCGATGTGACGGGCGAACGCCGGGTCTTCCGCGGCCAGGATGATGCCTCGTGTCTCACGACGCAGCCGCTGGGTCACGAGCGGCATCACCAGGCGTGGAAGCCGTGGGGCGAGCATCCCGCCGGCACGCAGCAACAGGCGGTCGGCAAGCGGCAGCCCTGCCGTGCCGCCACCCGCCGCGAGTTTGGCGAAGAGGTCCGCAGCGCGTCGAGGGTCCGAGACGCGGGTCACCTCGTCGGTGAGCGTCATGGTGAACTCCTTGGCGCCGGAATCGCGCACGAGCATGGCCATGCGGACGCGGCGCTTCCTGGCCTTGTGCCCGCTTTGGCGCTCGCGGACTGCGGCCTCGGTCACCAGCGCGTTGGCGAGGGCGACGGCGGCTTCGACCCGGGCGCCGTCGTCCATCGACGGGTCTGCGGCGTGGTCCATGGCTCCGAGGGTGACGGACGGCGAAGGCTACGTCCAGTGACCAGAGCCAGATCACCCGCCGGTTCCGCGCCCCACGTCGGCGTCACCCCTGGGGCGCACCGCTCGAGTGCAAACCCTGCAAGCCTTCAGCAGTGAAACGCGCCCCGACGTTGGAGGAAGTCGCCTTGCTCGCAGGCGTTTCACGGTCCACGGTGTCCCGAGTGATCAACGACAGCCCGTTGGTGGCGCCCGCAGCGCGAGCGGCCGTCCTCGTCGCCGTAGAGCGGATCGGGTACGTCCCCAACCGTGCCGCCCGATCGCTCGTCACCCGACGGACAGACTCCTTTGCCGTGGTGGTCGACGAGTCCGACGAGACCCTCTTCGAGAACCCCTTCTTCGCGCTGTTGGTTGCCGGCGTCGGCGATGCGCTGGCAGATCGCAGCCAGTCGCTTGTGCTCATTATCGGGCGCACGGCCGCGGACCAGCAGCGGACCGAGGCCTACTTGCGGGCCGGGCATGTCGATGGCGTGATCTTCGCCTCGCTGCACCACGGTGAAGCGCTCGCGGCGCGGCTCCACCGCTCCGGGATGCCCGTCGTCCTGGCCGGCCGTCCACTCGAGGCCCACGACCTTCCGTACGCCGACTCGGACAACATCAACGGCGCACTCCGGGCGGTGGCGCACCTCGTCGAGCGGGGACGGCGCCGCATCGCGACCGTGTCCGGCCCACCGGGGATGGTCGCGGCGGATGATCGCATACGGGGTTACTCGCTCGCGCTCGGCCACGCGTCGCTGCCCGTCGACCTCCGTCTCGTCGAGAGCGGCGAGTTCTCGCGGGTGGGCGGTGAAGCCGCGATGCACCGGCTGCTCGACCGTGAGCCGACCCTGGATGCCGTGTTCGTGGCCAGCGATCCCATGG
>JAYUDQ010000148.1:0-2422 GCA_043739745.1 Acidimicrobiia bacterium
ACGGGATCTACATACGTCGTCGAGGAAGTCTGTCGATTGTCGAGCGTGTAACCGCCGGTCAACGGTGATGAGTCTGTCGACCGCCGTCAACGTGGTGCCCGACCGGGTTCATGCGTGCGCTCCTTTGGTGAGGAGTGGGCGGAGGGCACGGGTGAGTTCTCGGGGGAGTCGGGTGGTGAGGAGTCCAGCGTCGACTGCTCGGGCGATGGTTGTCGCGTACGGGACGGTGGCGGTGACCGGTATGGCGAGGACGGCTTCGATGTCTTTGGTGTCGAGTGCTCGTCCGGGTTCGTTGATGAGCACGATGGCGGTGGCCGGGGGGCAATGGTTGCGCGGCGCAGGGCGAGAGAACAGGGCCGGGTGACGAGTAGACGGTGGTCGGCGTGGCTGGTCCACGCGCAGCTGGGTTCGGCGGCGTCGATGATGACGTGTCGTAGTGGCCGAGTGCTCCGGTGAGTAGTCCGTAGGTGGACGTGTCGAAGGTGACGGGCCCGGTGCCGCGGTGGATGAGTTCGAGGTTGTCGCTGACCGGCGCAATGACGTGCTCGATGGCGAGGCGGCTTGCGGGGTTGAGGTACTCGGCGAGTCCGGGGCGGTCGGTGTCGGGGAGTCCGAGGATGGCGGGGAGATCACCGCCAGTGTCGACGAGCAGCGTGCGGTTCCCGGCGCGTGCGGACATGATGGCGAGGGCGGCGGTGATGGTGGTGACGTCTTGTCCGCCTCTGGTGGCGTAGACGGTGGTGATCGGCATGGGGAGAGTCCTTTTCGGATCGAGGAGCCCGTCCTGTCGGGCTGTGGTGCTGGGTTGGTTTGCCGCTCCAGCCGGGAACCGGCCGGTGCACCTGCCGCTCGTCCTTCGCCGAGGCCGGATCCAACGGCTCACAACGTCTCAGGCGGTCTCGTCGCAGACATCAGGAGTCCGTTCCACGGCAAGGCCATCGACGGCCACTCACGGGCAAGGATCAAGCTTCCGCCAGTTCAGCTTCGCCCCACCCGGGGGTCGGGTGAACCGCACGTTCCCGAACCGGGTGGACCCGCCTGGCGTCGAATACAGTGTTGGCACCCCTGCGCCCTTGGAATCCTTCGTCAAGCCGAGCGCGTCGGGTTCGAGGTGGTTCAGCCTTGGGCCACTGGGGTGCACTTCGGTGCCCGGGGGACTGCCAACTCATCGCCGTGTTCGCAAGCACCCGCCAACTCGCACAACCGCGCTCAAGCCCTCGGCCGAGCAATTGGTCGTTGCCCGCACATCGACGAGGAAGGTCCATGACAACGAAGCTGACAACCAAGCTGACTACCAAGTTGATGATCCGACTCGGACCGGGTGTCGACCGACCGGAGTTCCTGGAAGCGCTGGACACCGCGACCGATTCGGCTGTGTTGCCGGCCACGTTGTTTGCACACGGGTCGGCGTGTTTGGGTGGTGATGGGTCGGCATTGCTTGCTGATCATGGGTTGGGGTAGGGGGTGTCGTTGATGTCGATCCGCATCGCTGACTCCGTATCCGTTTCCGAGGAAGCAAGCCGTCACGACGCGGATATAGCGGTCGTGCACCAGCTCGGGCACGTCGACCTTCTCGCCAGCGAGGTCCAAAACCCGTTGTGCGGGCCTTGGTTCGTTGTAAATAGTTGTTGAGCCGTGGTGTGCGACGGCGCAATCTCGGCGACGAAGCGAGCGCTGGCTACCTCGCCATGTTCAACGATCCGAGCACAGTGATGGCCCGCATCGCGATCGCACCGGAATGGGTCGCCTTCGTCGATTCCAGACCCGCATGCCACGCCCACTCGGTGGCGTTCGCAGACCTTGACGTGGATCTTGGCCAAGGAACGGCTAACTAACCGTGACCGGCCCGACCAACGAACGAGGCCGATACCGCGAAAAATGTTGTCGAGGAGATGTCGATTTGGGCCATGGCGTTCGTGGAGATCGCACAGGTCGCCTCCGGCGACACCGAACAACAGGAGACACCACCATGTCCACCACCATGGGCGCGGCGTCCTTCCGGTTTCAGGGTGGGGTGGTCATGTCCTCCTGGCGGGCTTGTTCGTTCGGGGCCGGAACTGGTCGGGCGTGAGGAGGTCGGTGATCGCAATCGGCTCGTCGCAGCATGGGCACAGGCCCCCGGGGCCAAGTCGGCGGCACCACGTGTTGCAGTCGTCGCAGCGCTGCTCGCCGAGGTAGCGGGCGTCGCAGTCCGGGCATGTGTAGACGGTGTCGGCGCGGGCGACGACAGGCTCGACCGGCGCGGAGCGGCCACGTCTCCATGCTTGCTGGCGGCAGGCGGTGGAACAGAAACGTTGACGGCCTTCGGGTTCGAAACCGGCGGCGCATACCGGGCAGGTGATCGTCGCGGTGTCGTCGCGGACGCTGATCATTGCTGCCACCTCGACGGGCGCTGCGTCGCCGTGGTCGGGCTCGCGTTCGA
>JAYUDQ010000149.1:0-2420 GCA_043739745.1 Acidimicrobiia bacterium
TCTCACGCCGGACGCCTCGGGATCGGGCAGGCTTAGCCACGTGGGTACCCGGGGAACGCTGCGGATCTACCTCGGGGCGGCCCCCGGCGTCGGCAAGACCTACGCCATGCTGAACGAGGGCGCCCGTCGACACGAACGGGGTACGGACGTCGTCGTCGGCTACGTCGAGACGCACGGGCGGGCCGGCACCATCGGGCAACTGCAAGGCCTGGAGGTCATGGCGCGGCGGACGCTCTCCTACCGCGGGGCAAACCTCGAGGAGATGGACCTCGACGCACTGTTGGCTCGCAAACCGGATGTCGCCCTGGTCGACGAGCTCGCACATACGAACGTCCCGGGGTCCCCGAACGAGAAGCGATGGGAAGACGTTGAATCGCTCCTCGACGCCGGGATCGATGTCATAAGCACACTGAACATCCAGCACCTTGAGTCGCTGAACGACGTCACGCTGCGGATCACCGGCGTGCAGCAACGCGAGACCGTGCCCGACGCCGTCGTTCGTCGAGCCGACCAGATCGAACTCGTCGACATGTCGCCCGAGGCATTGCGTCGTCGTATGGCCCACGGCAACATCTACCCGGCGGAGCGCATCGACGCCGCACTCGGGAACTACTTCCGTCCCGGGAACCTCGGCGCCCTTCGCGAGCTCGCCCTGCTCTGGGTGGCCGACCGGGTCGAGGACTCGCTTCACGACTACCTCGTCACCCACGGCATCGCCGATGCATGGGAGACCCGCGAGCGCATCGTCGTAGCCGTCACCGGCGCTCCCGGGGGCGAGGCGGTCATCCGGCGCGCATCGCGCCTGTCCGCCCGCAGCCGAGGCGATCTGGTCGGCGTGCGGGTGGTGCCGGAGGACGGCCTCTCGGTCACTGCGGGGCCGAACCTCGATGCGCAGCGCAAGCTGCTCGAAGAGCTCGGCGGTGCGTACCACGAGGTGGTCGGCGGCGACGTGCCGGCTGCGCTGCTCACTTTCGCACGGGGCGAGAAGGCGACACAGATCGTGCTCGGCGCCAGCCGCGGTTCGCTCGGCCAGCACGTCATACGCGGCTCCGTGGTGACGCGCGTCCTCCGCAAGGCCGGCGATCTCGACGTCCATGTGATCTCCGGAGCCGACCTGGCACCGACGCCGAACGCGAAGCGCCCGCGTCGCCAGCGCACCATCTCGGCCCGTCGGCGCCTGGCCGCGCTTGGCGCCGCGGTCGTGATCCTGCCATCGCTGACTGCCATCGAGCTCGCCCTCAACGACCACACGAGCCTCTCGACGACGCTGCTCGTGTTCCTCGGCGCCTGCGTCCTGATAGCCGCGATCGGCGGCACGGGCATCGGCCTGGTCACGGCCGTTGCCGCATTCCTGCTGACGAACTGGTTCTTCGTCCCGCCGACGCACACCTTCACTGTCGGCGACGCGGAGAACCTGGTCGCCCTGTTCGTGTTCGTCACCGTCACGGGGACCGTGAGCACGCTCGTGAATCGCACGGCGCAGCGGTCGCAGGATGCGTTGCGGGCACGGGCCGAGGCCGAGGCACTGGCGCGTACCACGGCGACACTCGTCGGCGAGGCATCGCCGATGGCGAGCCTCGTGGCGCAGATCCGCTCGACGTTCGAGTTCGAGGCTGCCGCAGTGATGGAGCGCTCCGGCGACGTCTGGGCGGTCGTCGCCAGCTCGGGTGAACCGGTCCCGCTGACGCCGTCGGCCGGCACGACGTTCCCACTCGATCGCGAGGGGCTCGAGATGCTCGTCGTCACCGGTCGGACGCTCGATGGCGACGCCCGCCGTATCCTGCGGGCGTTCGCTGATCAGCTCGCGGTCGCCATCGGGGCGCGTCGATTGCAGGAGCAGGCGACGCATGCGCAGTCGCTCGCCGATACCGACGCACTGCGCACCGCTCTCCTGCGAGCCGTGTCGCACGACCTTCGTACGCCACTGTCGTCCATCAAGGCGTCGGTCACGAGCCTCCTCCAGTCAGACGTGGGCTGGAGCGACGCGGACCGGATCGACTTCCTCTCGACCATCGACGAAGAGACCGACCGCCTGAACCACCTCGTCGGCAACCTGCTCGACATGAGCCGGGTGCAGACCGGTGCCCTCACTGCTCATCGCCGCCCAACGGCGGTGGAAGAGGTGATCGGTAGCGCGCTGCGGAGCGTGAGCCAGCTCCCGGATCGGGTCAGTGTCGACCTGCCGCCCGACCTACCGCTGATCGAGGCCGATCCGGTGCTGTTGGAACGGGCCGTCGCCAACCTCGTGGCGAACGCCGTCGCGTGGTCGCCACCGGCCTCGGTCGTGCGGGTCGGTGCGGGTGCTGTCGGGGGTGGTCGGGTGCACCTCTTCGTGGCCGACCACGGACCGGGCATCCCGCTCGATCAGCGCGCCCTTGTGTTCGAGCCGTTCCAGCGCCTCGGCGACCAACCGAAGGGTA
>JAYUDQ010000150.1:0-2417 GCA_043739745.1 Acidimicrobiia bacterium
GCGGAGCCTCGAATCCTCCGAGCGGAGCGAGAGGCGCCCGTTGCCGGGTGCCGAAGCGAAGCGGAGGCAGGCCCCGGCGACCATCAGCTCAGGGAACGACGAGGTCGAGCACCTGCGGCTCCCACCGGAACTCGAGCACGTCCGCGTCGCCCAGGTGGTCGCCGTCGACCTGCCAGGGAAACGGGCGGTGGCCCCGCACGATGAAGTGGTGCAGATCGGTGCGGATCTCGACGTTCGGTCGATTGCGCAGGCGTTGGCCGCCCTTCATCGCCGCCCCGACGGCCCGGAACGTCTCCATCAGCCCGAGGCTGGTGAGGGTGACGAGGGCGAGCGGCACGTCGATGGTCGCCTCCGGTACGAGCGACAGCGGACGCGGGCCGAGGAACGTGTAGGGATCGGTGTTCATGGCGACGGCGAAGAAGCCGTCGATGCCCGGGCGGGGCCGCGGCTGCGCACTGGAAGCGGCGTACGGAAGCGGTTCGTCGGTTTCGCCTGCGCCCAGCTCGCCGGGCAGTTCGATCCGGAAGTACGGCTTCTTCCGGTCGAACTTGCGGGCCCACGTGTCGATCGCGGCCCAGATGAACAGCGGGTGACCGAGCCAGCGCTTCAGCTGCGAGTGCCGCTCGACCTGTGCCACGACGGCAGCGTCGAAGCCCATGCCGACATGGAAGCAGAAGAAGCGGCCGTTGACGTTGCCCAGGCCTATGCGACGGATGGATGATCGGGCGAGCGCGTCGAGCAACTGGGTGGACGCGTCGACCGGCTCGTTGGTGAGCCCGAGCGTGCGAGCGAACACATTGGTCGATCCGCCAGGGAGCACACCGAGTGCCGTGCGGGTGCGGGCCAGTCCGTTGGTGACCTCATTGACGGTGCCGTCGCCGCCGAGGGCCACGACGACGTCGACGCCGGTTGCGGCTGCGCCCTGGGCGAGGCGCGTCGCATGGCCGCGGCGTTTCGTTTCTGCCACGGTCAGGTCGTGATCGGCGGAGAGTGCGTTCTGGATCACGACACGCCCGCGAGCCGTGACCCCGGAGGCGGAGGGGTTCACGATGAGCAGGATCTTCATCCGAGTCCTAGCGGGTTCATTTGGCAGCTCGCTTCGGGCATATTCGAACGGTCGACCGGCAGTTTCGTCCGCCACCGGCAGCACCCGGGAAGTGACAATAGGCACACGCGCTCGTGCGAATTTTCACAAGCGCGAAACCACAGCCAGAATACGGACCATGAACGTCGCCGTCTGCGTGAAGCAGATCCCCGATCCCGCCACCCCGGGAAGTCTCGATCCGACCACCAACACGCTGGTCCGGGAGGGCAAGCTCATCCTCGACGACTCCGACGCCTACGGCGTCGAGATGGCGTTGCGGCTCGTCGAAGCGGCCGGCGGCGGTGAGGTCACGCTGGTCTCGATGGCCCCCAACAACGAGCAGAGCGGCCTGCGCACCGGCTTGGCCATGGGCGCGCACAAGGCGATCCTGGTCAGCGATCCTGCCCTCAAGGGCTCCGACTCGCTTGGCACGGCCAAGGTTCTCGCCGCCGCCATCAGGCGGGCCAATCCCGACCTTGTGATCGCCGCCACCGAGTCGAGCGACGGCTACACCGGAACGACCCCGGTCCAGGTGGCCGAGCTGCTGGGCTTCCCTTCGGTCACCTTCGCCAAGAAGGTCACGATCAGCGACGGCACGATCGCTGTCGAGCGTCAGACCGAGGCGGGGTATGACGACGTCACGTCGCCGCTGCCCGCGCTGGTCACGGTCACCGCCGGTGTCGTCGAGGTTCGCTACCCGTCGTTCAAGGGGATCATGGCGGCCAAGGGCAAGCCTCTCGAACAGCTCACGATTGCCGATCTCGGCATCGACGCCAGCTCGGTCGGCTGGGCCGGAGCCGGTCAGAAGATCGACTCGGTCATCAACGCCGAGGCGCGCGCGCACGGCGAAGTCATCGAGGACGACGGCGAGTCGCACCTCAAGATCATCGCGTTCCTCGAGCAGCTCAAGGTCATCTGAGCTCCGGCTCAGAGCAGAGAAGAGAGACAGAACACACAATGGCAATTTCGAAGATCCTGGTGCTGGCCGAGTCCGCCGACGGGAAGGTGGCCACGAGCACACTCGAGCTGCTCACCGGGGCGCGGGCCACGGGTGCGACGGTTGAGGCCGTCATCGCCGGTGACGGCACGGCCGAGGCGGCCGAGCTCGGCGCGTTCGGCGCCTCGAAGGTCTACGCAACAGGCGACCTGAGCGGTTCGCTGCTCGGCGTGCCGGTCGCCTCCGCAATCGCCGGCCTCATGGCCGCCGGGAATGCTCCAGACATCATCCTCGTCTCGCAGACCTATGACGGTCGCGACATCGCCGGCCGGCTCTCGGTGAAGCTCGACAAGACCGTACTGACGAACGGCGTGGGCCTGTCGGTCGACGGCGACA
>JAYUDQ010000151.1:0-6388 GCA_043739745.1 Acidimicrobiia bacterium
GGTTCAGAGCCGTCTGTTCGCGTGCAGGGAGCATCTTGAACACGGGGCGTGGGCTGACCCGGCCGGCAAGTGACCGCGATGAGCGACCGCTCAGGGCGCCGCTCAGAAGAAGCTCATTTGGTCTCGATCATCCTCTGGCGCTCCTGATGCCGTTGATGGAGGCGCGTTGGCCGGCGATGACGGGTCGCTCGCAATTCGAGGTGTCCAAGCCCGGACCTTGGCCGACCCGTCGGAGCGAGCGCGGGTCAGTGCGGCGTCGACCCCCTCGAGCATCTCAAGGGCGCGCAGCGCGGCGAGTCGCACGATGCCCGACCCGGATGCAAGGCCGAGTGCGATAGCGACCGGCTGCTCCACGGTCGGAATGTGGCTCGCTGCATCCATGACCCCGGCCGCAACGGCGGCACCATCGCGAGACGGCAGCGCCTCGGCGAGTTCGAGCAACTCCCGCCAGAGCAGAGGCGATCCTTGCATCAGGTGCCGAGCGGCCCAGCGCCGCAGCGGAGGCCACAGCGGACGGCAGACGATCGACGTCGTGCTGCCCTCCGGCATGCCGACGTCTGGAGCGCTGCGTCCCCCAGATGCGTGGCGAGGCGCCGGCAATTCGACACCGTTGGGATCGGGGCCGAGCATGATTTCGATCTCGAACGTCTCGAGGAGGAACCATTCGGCGAGCTCGTCGATCTGCGGCGCAGCGAGCACCCCCGAGTCGCAGATGTGCTGAATCAAGTTGTGACTGGCCTTGCCCCAGCGGTGATCGGTGCACAACAGCGCAGCTGTGACCACCGTGTCCGCAGCGTCGTCGCGGTGGAATCGCGTGAACAGGACGAACGGTTCCTCCCACGCCGACGATGAGCGGATGCCGTGCCACGAAACGAGCACGCCCCACAGCTCGGGTGCCGTTGTTGCACTGTGCAGCTCTTGGAATGTCTCAATCCATGTCGGTGTGATCACGGTGGTGCTCGTCGCTCGACATGCAACCATCGTGCCACCACCAACACCGCGACACGGGTGTTCGACGGCCGGTGTCACCGCCGGGCAGGGACGTCGAAGCCGAGCGCCGTGTAGGTGGCGAGGCGTTTGCTGTGCATCTTGCGGAACACGGGGCCGGGGTCGAGGTAGTCGTGGACCTCGACGTCGGTCTTGGTGTCGTTGGTGCGCAAGATCCGTCCGATGTACTGCACGACCCTGCCCTTGAACGCGAGCGGGAACGCGAGGAACAGGGTGTCGAGGCTGGGGCTGTCGAACCCTTCGCCGAGGTAGGAGCCGGTCGCGAGGAGCAGCTGCCCGGTCGGCGCCGGGTCAGCGTTGAGCTGATCGATCACCGCTGCCCGTGCCTTCTTCCCGAGGCCGCCTTTGAGCACGAGGGGTTCGACGCCGCGTTGGTGGAGCTCGGCAGCGAGTGCGTCGAGGTGGTCGGTCCACTGGGTGAGCACCAAGACGTTGCGGCCGTCGCGGACCGCAGCGGTGATGTCCGCAGCGATCTGGCGGGTACGGGCCTCATCCTGGACCAGAGCTCGGAACACGTCCTGGATCGCGGCGATCTCGCCGGTCCCGGCGGTGCTCTGGGTGTCGTGGACGTGAAGGCGGCGGGTGAGGGCGGCGGCTGCCGTGTCCGCGAGAGCGATCTCGTGGCGGACCGGGCCGCATTGCATGGTGATGATCGCCTCGAGCCCGTCCCGCCGGTACGGGGTCGCGGTCAACCCGAGCCATCGGCGGCAGCGGGCATCGCGGACCGCGATCTCGAACGACCGGGCCGGGAGGTGGTGGCACTCGTCGACGATCACCAGGCCGTACCCGTCGAACAATGCCGACGCGTCCGAGCGACGGGCGACCGCTTGCAGCGTCGCGATGTCGATGATGCCCGACGATTTCGCCGTCGCGGCGACACGACCGATCTGGCGCCGACCAAGTCCGAGATGCTCCATCAGTCGCGACTTCCACTGCTCCACCAGCGGTGTGCGATCAACGAGGATCAGTGTCGGCACCCGATGCGCCGCGATCAGGGCACAGGCCATCACCGTCTTCCCTGCTCCGGTCGGAGCGACGAGCACACCATGGTCGTGGTCGATCAGCTTGTCGACGGCGACCTGTTGGTGCGGTGACAAGGTGATCGTCGGCTCGACCTCGATCATCGCCGTCGTGTTGCGTTGGTCGTCGAGCTCGAAGCTGCTGCCCGCCGATTCGATCACGCACCGGGCGGCGTCGAGCAGCCCGCGTGGCAGACCGATCCGGTCGAGTTCCTCGACGTAGCAGCGGATCAGCCGTGGGGTCGCATGGTTGGACAGACGAAGGCGTTCGTTCTCGTAGAACTTCGGGTTGTGCAGGGATGCGAGGTGCTTCAGCTGCGAGATCAGCCACGCCGGCAGTCCGATCCGTTCGATCGACAGCATCCCACCCAACGTCGCATGCACGACCGGCGGGGCCGGGTGACGGTCGCGGGCCTGTTCCCAGTCGACCGCCTCGGTCCCGACCGGCAATGGCCGCACCGAGTCGGCCATCGCTGTCAGCGCCTCCGGGCTCGCCAACGGCACGGCGGACAGGAACGCCCACTGGTCGTCGTACGGTTCGAGCGTGGTCGGGTCAAGGAACACCGTGGTGCCACGCTTGCGACAGCCGCCTTGCAGTGGAAGCGCGATCAGGTTCCCGAACGAACCCTTCGGCATCACGTCCTGCGACGGGAACAACCGGTCATAGCTCGACAGGTCGATCTCGACCCGAGACGCCATCGCCCGTCGCAGCATCGCTGCGCCAACCTTGCGCGCATCAGCAGCCGGGACCGGACCGGAGAAGAACACCCACACATGCCCACCATCACCGGAGCGTGAGCGTTCCAGCACCGCCGGCAACCCTGATTGCCGGCACGCGTCGAGGTAGGCGAGCGCGTCGAGTGCCCACGAGCCGCCATCGAAGTCGCACGCCAGCAGCCGGCAGCGGTCGTTGCGCAGCAGCGGGTACAAGCCGGCAGAGATGTCGCCCGCCAGATGGCGTTCGATCACCGCATCGGTGAGCGCTTCGTACTCTCGATCAGGCCGTTTCGAGTTGGTCCACCCGCCGACGACGGCCGGCGACCACCCCGACTTCTGCGACCGATCGTTCTGCCACCGCAACGCATACACGTCATCCCGGCCGGCGAACAGCGAGCGGAACAACCCGATCTTGTCCACCGGCGACGACCGCCGATCCACCGCGGGGCGCGGCGGGGCGGTGGGAACGAACAAGGTCGGCTCCCATGCTGCGGG
The DNA here is from genome assembly GCA_043739745.1 of Acidimicrobiia bacterium. GTDB lineage: Bacteria > Actinomycetota > Acidimicrobiia > Acidimicrobiales > JANYDT01 > JAYUDQ01. The sequence goes on from JAYUDQ010000151.1 coordinate 3,240, forward strand.
TGGCTCGGGCTCTCGTTCGCTCGTGAGCCCGAGCAGACCCCGCAACCGCTCATTCTCGGCACGCAGCGACTCGATCTCCGCCAACGCCACGGCCAGTTCGTCGACCATCGACGGACCCGTCACCGCTGCGGAACCCACCATCGTCGGAACGCCGCCAATAGCCGAGCTGCATCATGTGCCTCGTCGGTGATCACGATGTCGAGCAAACTCAACCGCTGCCGCCGACCATCGAGAGTGATGATAGCGACCAGCCCCCTTCGCTCGTCACCGTCGAACTCGACGTCGTCCAGGCTGCATGCCAACCCGACAGCCTCGGCCACGGCAGGGAGGCCCGCCTCAGCGCACACGCACTCGAACGCGCCGAGCTGCTCACTCTCGCCGTACGCGTCGGCGAGCACCTCCTCGAGCAACTCATCCAGCTCACTGTCAAGCCACGTCCCCGGCACAGCCATCACCGTAGACCGGCGTAAGACTCCGACCATCGACGAGCCAGCCGAGGCATACCTCGGAGCACTCCCACCCGGCGACTCCGAAGTTCGCGAATCTCTTGATTCGGGTCAATGAGCGTGCGTGCCCACAGGGTGAGACCGGGCGCTCTCCCGTCCGGCGGCCTTCCCAAACAGGGCGATAAACCAACGGCGAACTCTACAGGGAATGTTTTCGGCATGACAGCTTCCTTCCAGCAAGGACCAAAACCTCACATATAGAAAGTCAACCGCGCAGGGGCAGACCCGTTGTGTGGGGTGTGCCCCCAGTACGCTTCAACGACCCATTTCGGGGACATCGCGGGCACGTTGGCGTCGCGCGAGACCTCGCGCCCTTCCCGCAGCCTTCCCAAACACGCCGAGAAATAGCTGTCAATCACGGCCAACGGTTTCAGTCGCCCGCCGCCGCCGACACCTCGAATGCCCTGGTCAAGCCCGCTTTCTGTGCGCCCCCGGCAGGATTCGAACCTGCGACACACGGTTTAGGAAACGCCTTCGAGGCGTTCGCCGTTGTTCGTCGTTGTTCGCGAAAGTACGCCTGAGCAGACCTTTCGCGGGCTAGTCGTTCGCCACTGTTCGCTGACTACCGCCGCTGTTCGGCGAGCGTTGCTACCACGCTGCTACCACGGCGGCGCGATTCTCAGCTCTGGCCACTCGACAACATGCCGACGAAAGATTGGTCACGCGGTGAGTGACGAATCCTCATAAGCACGCCGAGCTCGGCCCTCCGGGTTCGCCTGACCGAACGACACACCATCGGTCAACCGTTCAGCGAAGGTGTTCGAGGAATGGACGCACCTCGGGGTCGATGCGGCACAGCTGGGCAATCCCCACACGCCGACGCCACCCAGAGGTACGGCGATGCGCGTCGCCGATCGCGCGACGAAGGTCGAGACTGTCCGTGACCTCGGCACACTGCAGGCCTTCGTCAAGCCGCTTCTCAACGCCCGCGCCCCTACACGCCGCGACCAATGCATGCGTTCGAATCATCTGGTGCTTGCGACTCGACATCGCAAGAGCTGCATCCTGGAGCAGAGCGCAATGTTCTTCTCGAAGGCTGACGCGGCCAAGCGCACCGGCGAGGTGAATGCGACGACCTATCTGGTGGTCGTCGGTGTCGGTTGTGACCAGATCGACGAGCAACTCTCTTTGGTGCTCGTCGATGTGCGACATCACGCTCCCAAAGTACGAACCGATGGCCTTCGGGTCCGCATCGATCAGACCCGGGTTCGCGAGGAAGATCTGCACTGCGCCGACCGACTGGTGGGCCTTGAGCGAACCGAGCCCGAACCGAACCCGGCCCAACTTCTGCTCAGCGATACCGCTGGAAACTAGGTCCATCGCTTCGTCGACGCTGACCCTGTGGCCGGGCCGCGCCACGTAGTCGATTTCGGCGTCGACCACGTGGTCCAAGGCCTCGTCTCCGGTGAGAACCTTGCGCTTCTCAGCATTCTCCCGAAGGCCAATCTGGATTAGATGATCACCGACCAGTTCCGCGAGCGAGTGAGCACCCGCCTCGGTTTCAACGACGACCCAGATGTCGTCGACCCACCGACAGAATGTCGTGTCGCGGAGGAGCCGGTCGACGGAGATCAAACCGACGGTGCCGAGCACCGCTGATGCGTCCGGACCCACTGGGACACCGCCGGCTGCGCCCGGCAGGTCGTGAAGTGCGTTGAGGAAACCATTGACGACCTCAACTCCGAAGCTCGAGACGCCGAGCGAGTTCATGGACGAAGTCAGCGTTGCCTGCGACAAGGTTCGGTAGTAGTTCGCGACGTCCATCACGAGCAGATGGGCAGATGGGCTGGACGTCAGCGCGTCAATTGTCCGGTCCCGCCGGTCACGCCACGCATTGCGTGGGTGGCTTGTACGCCACACGCCATGACTGTCGCAAAATGTCCGGTGCGCAAGGACCGAAGCCGGGAGCCCCACAGCGAGGGACCGCGCACAGGGACCGGCGGCGATACGAAAGGCGAGCTGATCGACGATGTCGAGCGACGTCACGAGCCGGTAGGCACTGGGGTTGAAGTTCTTCGGGTACCGGACCAGTGCACGACGAAGCGGGAGCCTCTCCTCGAACTCGCGACGCTGGATGAGTGCCGCCACGGCCCGACCGTCGGCTCGTACGAGATCCTTCGCCGCGAGGGGGTCCGGCAGGATCGAGTCGACGAGCGAGGATGCCAATGCAGCCGAATGACCGTCTACAGCGGCGTTCGGAATTCGTTCAAGATAGGAGGAAAGAAGACTCATGGTGACAGCTCAACTGTTGATTTCTGCGGACAATCCGTAATACTATCCCTATGAACGCAGAACACTCACCGAATTCGCTTGTGCGGTTCTCCATCGCGAACGTGCGGTCGTTCCGAGATGATGCGTCGATCTCGTTTGAGGCGACCCGGATGGCGGAACCAGGTGCTGCTCGTCAGGTTCCGTGGCGCGCCGACGGGGCAACGTTGTCGGTTCTGCCAGTCGCTGGCATCTTTGGGGCCAACGCGTCGGGCAAGTCGAGCATGCTGCGAGCGATGGCGGACATGCGGGGCCTAGTGCTCGGTTCCTTCCGCCACGGCAGTACCGACACGTTGATCCAGCGTCGACCGTTCCGACTCGACCCCGCCTCGGTCGCCCTGCCTAGCCATTTCGAGATCGATTTGATCGTCGGTG
>JAYUDQ010000152.1:0-2415 GCA_043739745.1 Acidimicrobiia bacterium
GTGTTCAGCATCGCCAGCACGGTCGATTCGAGGCCGCCGTGGCTCGTCGAAGCCGACGTGAACGCGGTGACGACCTTTCCCGAGAGGACACCCTTCCCCCACAACCCGCCGGTCTGGTCGAGGAACTGCTTGAGCTGTGCCGTCGGCAGGCCGAAGCGGGTCGGCGAACCGAGGGCCACCCCATCGGCCCATTCGAGGTCGTCGAGCGTCGCCACCGCAACCCCGCCCTCACCCTCGGCGAACGCCGCATGCTGCTGCCACTTCGGGTTCTGCGCGATTGCCTCGGGTGGCGCCAGTTCCGCAACTCGCAGCACGCGGACTTCCGCGCCCTCCTCCGCAGCGCCTTCACCGATGGCGACGGCAAGCCGGTAGACGTTCCCGGTGGAGCTGTAGTGGATGACAGCGATCTTCGGGGGCACGACCCCAAGGTATGCGCGCTCACGGATCGCGACGGACCAGGCGGAGCCCACGGGCGGTCCGCTCGACCTCCATGGCGAAGTCGAAATGGTCGACGCGGACGCAGTAGTCGATGTCGTCGGGATGCACATGCTCCGGACCGAGCAGCAGCGTGTGGCGGGCATCGTCGGTGTCAGGCACGGCATCGGCTGTCGCGACCGGATCGACCGGCTCACCGCGGCGCACACCCTCGATGAATGACGCCGCGAGCACATCTTCCTCGCCACTGTCGTCAGGACGGTCCGGGAAGCGCCCGGTGATGACATACGTCGGCGCCCCGAGCCCGCTCGTGTTCACCGCAGCCGCCGTGGCCGAAGCGCAGACGAGGCTTGCCGTCCACATGCGCGTGGCCGAGCGCGCGGCCACGAGTCCCTGCGTCCCCGCGGACGTGCGCTGGACGATCGTACGGCCGTCGAGATCCGCAATCGATGCACCGACAGGAGAGTTCGACAAATCGAATCCGACCGGCCACCTCCCACCTCGCCAGGAACCGATCAGAAGCGCGCATATGAAAACCGTGCCGTGCGCACTACTCCTCGATGAAGACCGCCCGCTCGGGACAGTTGGCTGCGGCCCGCCGGGCACGGTCCTCCATGCCCGCAGGGACCGTCCCGTCGCCGATCTCGTGCGCGTAGCCGAGGTCGTCGGACTCGAACAGGTCGGGCGCGGCAATGGCGCACATCTGGTGCCCCTGGCACTTCTCGGCATCCACTCGGACCTTCATCGTCATCCCCTCATTCGCTGTGATCGACGCAGCCGGCTCATGCGGGCGCGAGCCGCGTGCCGCGCTCGAACACTACGGGGGCGTGACGCGGCCCGCGTACCTGACCGCCGGCCCAGCGGACCTCGGCCGGGTTCTCCAGTTCGTACTCGGGGATGCGCTCGAGCCAGGTCTGCACGGCGACCCGGAGTTCGAGGCGGGCCAGGTTCGGGCAGCCGCCGATCTCGACGTCCGTGGTGACGACCCGCGCCATGGTGACGGGTGCGAACGCCCGGAGCAGCTCCTCGATCGCCATCGGCCAGATCTCCGGGTGCTCGCGGAGCTGCTTGCGGTGATCGGGCCGCTGGGCAAGGTGCCACAACGATGCACCGATCGACGACCAGGTGGTGTCGACGCCGGCCAGCAGAAGGAGGTTGCAGGTGCCGATGACCTGATGGTCGGGCACCGGCTTGCCGTCGATCCCGGACGCCAGCAGCTCGGAGATGAGGTCGTCGGTGGGGTTGGCCCGGCGCAGCGCGATCTGCTCCATGAAGAAGCGGATGATGCTGTCTCGGGCGGCGAGGCGGGCCGCCGGGTCGGTGAGGCCGAACTCGAGGACGCCCCGGACCCAGCCGGTGAACTCGTCGGCCCTCTCCTGGGGAACGCCGAGCATGGCGGCGATGATGCGCACCGGGATCTGCTGCGCGTAGCCCTCGGCGATGTCGCCGCGGCCGGACTCGATGAAGCCGTCGATGAGCCGGTTGCAGAGGGCTCGGGCACTCTCTTCGTACTTCGCCACGGCCTTCGGCGCGAAACCCGGGAGGATGAGCCGGCGATCGGCGTGATGGTTCGGCGGGTCCGACGTGATCGGCGGCGCGGCCACGTTCGCATAGGCGTCGGCGTTCGCTCCCTGCTCCGCCGGCGGTGGTGTGACGAGGATCTCGCGTGACGAGAACGTGTCGACGTCGGCCGCGATGGCGACGATGTCGGCGTACGTGGTCGGCATCCACGAGCCGCCCCAGCGTTCGGTGTGGGCGATTGGACACCCGTCACGCAGCTCGTCCCAGACGGCGAACGGATCCTGCACGACCTCCGGCGAGAAGAATGTCGTAGTCGGTGGCCCTTTCGACGCTGGTCATGGATGGGAGAATAACCCGCCGACTTTCGGAAGGTTCGCCCGGTTGCACCGGGCAAAGGTTCCAATCGTCGGCGGCGGAAAGCGGTGCATGTTCGCCGGATGCGCCCGTGGTGCATGCTTG
>JAYUDQ010000153.1:0-2413 GCA_043739745.1 Acidimicrobiia bacterium
CGACATCGAGTTCGTCACCCAGCTGGCGCCGACGAACGTGCTGATGATGCCGGACGGTGAGCTGATGCACTACGAGGAGAAGATGCTGGACCTCATCGAACTGGCATAGAACCGGCACTTCCGAGAGTCACAGGCAGCTGTCCTACAGTCGCCCGGATGACCGTGCACGAGGACCTGGCCCTGCTCGTCGACGCAACCGCCCGATTGCTGACGACCGTGGACGGGCTTTCCGATGAGGAGGTGCGGGGCCCGTCGGGGCTGTCCGGTTGGAGCCGCGGTCACCTCATCACCCATCTCGCCCGCAATGCCGATGGCATCCGCAACATGCTGCTGTGCGCCCGCACCGGAGAGGACGCGTTCATGTATCCGTCGGGGGCGCTGCGTAACGCCGACATCGAGGCAGGCGCGACCCGGCCTGAGGCGCTCATCCGCCTCGACCTTCGGGCTGCGGCGGATCGCTTCGCAATCGACGCGCGGGCAATGACCGATGCGCAGTGGTCGACAGAAGTGCCGATGGGGCCAGGTGATGCTGCAGTGAAGCCGATGGCCGCGGCGTCGACGCTGGCGTGGATGCGCCTACGGGAGGTCGAGGTCCACCACGTCGACCTCGATGCCGGATACACCTTTGCTGGCACACCTCCCGAGTTGTTGGCCCGATTGCTCGACCATACGGTCGGTCTGCTCGCCTCGATGGGCAAGCTCGCCTGCACCCTGGAGGCGAACACGTCCGGGCGGAAGGTTGTGTTGGGAACCGGCGGACCGGAGGTGAGCGGGCCGGATCATGCGCTCGTTTCATGGCTCTTGCGGTGGGGAGATGGCCGGGCCCTCGACGTGACGGACGGCGCGGCCCTGCCCGAAGTGCCTTCGCTCGGCTGAGGCAACGCCTCGGTAGGAGTACGGTCCGGTCCATGCTCCCCACTGCAGCGTTCGGCCGAACCGGCCACCAGTCCACCCGGGTGATCTTCGGGGCCGCAGCCCTCGGCGGCATGAGCCAGGCTCGCGCCGACGCAACCCTCGAACTGGTCGCGAAGCGCGGCGTGAACCACATCGACACCGCCGCGTCCTACGGTGCGGCCGAGGATCGCCTGAAGCCGTGGCTCGAGGACCATCGCGCCACGGTGTTCCTGGCCACGAAGACGGGCGAACGGCGCGGTGACGCGGCCCGAGCGGAGCTGGAACGGTCGCTCCAACGCATGGGTGTCGACCAGGTCGACCTCGTCCAGCTCCATAACCTCGTCGAGCCGGACGAATGGGAGATCGCCCACGCACCCGGAGGGGCGGTCGAGGCGTTGGCCAAAGCGCGGGACGAGGGCCTCGTGCGCTTCATCGGTGTCACGGGGCACGGCCTGCGGATCGCGTCGATGCACCTGCGCAGCCTCGAGCGCTTCCCTTTCGATTCGGTGCTGCTGCCGGTGAACCATTCGCTCCTGTCGAGCGACGCGTACGCAGCCGACGTCGATGCACTGATGACGCGTTGCGCCGCCGACGGGGTCGCGGTGCAGACGATCAAGGCCATCGCACGAGGTCGGTGGGGGAGCGAGGTCACGGGTCCGCGCTTCAGCTGGTACGAGCCGCTCCACGATCCTGCTGCGATCGCCCGGGCCGTGCGCTTCGTGCTCAGCGACCCGCAGCGTTTCCTCAACACGACCAGCGATGCCCGGCTGCTGCCGATCGTGCTCGATGCCGTCGCGGGCGACCTCTCGGCCCCGTCCGAGGCCGAGCTCGCCGTCGACCGGCAAGCCTTCGGGATCACGCCGCTGTTCGACGGCGCGGACCTCGAACGGATCTGAACCGGATCTCACCGAGTGACCTCGCCACACGAAACGCAGTTCGACCGCGACCTCGCACTGACGGACACGGAGCGACCGTATGTGTACACAGGATCGTTCGACCAGCGGTGGTACATCGACCGTGCACTGCACGGGGGGCATGTCATCTCCGCCATCGTCCGTGCATTCGAACGTGCCGTTGCGGATCCGGCCCGCGCCCTTCGGTCGATCACGGTCCACTACGTGCAGCCCGCGCAGGTCGGCCCGTACGCGATCGAGGTCGTGATCGATCGAACGGGCCGCTCGCTGTCGAATGCACGCGCGCAGATCATCCAAGGCGGCTCGGTGATCGCGTCGGCAATGGCAGCACTCGGTGGGCAATGGGCGTCGATCGAATGGGACCGCACCGTAATGCCCGATGTACCCCCGCCGGAAGAGTGCCCGGTGCTTTGGACCGACGGTGCCACGTCCGCACTCCATCACAACTACACGTACCGCCGTGCCCTCGGCGGGCCGGTTCGGAGCGGTGGGATGCACCCCGAGAGCGGAGGTTGGGTGAATCTCGCCGACCCGCGTCCCGTTGACGCCGCCCTTGCCGCCGGGTTTGCTGATACCTGGCCCCCGACGCCGTTCATGATGATAAG
>JAYUDQ010000154.1:0-2411 GCA_043739745.1 Acidimicrobiia bacterium
TCGCCCCTCCGCCGGCTCGGCACATGGCCGGGATTCCAACTCGCAGGCCCAGCACGGCCGAGCGCAGGTTGACCTCGATGGACCGGTCGAAGACAGCGAGGTCGACAGTGTCCAACTGCCCAGATCCGCGGACCCCAGGCGTTCAACACCATGACGTCGAGCCGGCCCCAGGTGCACTCGGCCAACGCGACTGCCCCGATTCAGCAAGAGCTGGGCCGGCCTTGTCGTCGATGAGCGTGACCGGCCGCCACTTGCCGTTCCGTCGACCGCCGTGTACACGCGAACCGATGGAGTCTGCCGTTGGTACACCTGTATCAACGAGAGCAGCGATCGGCACGAGAACATCGAGGTGCGAGGCAGCCATTCCGGGCTTGGCTTCAATCCAGCCGTGGTCTATGCGGTGTCAGACCGACTGTCCCAGCCAGAGGGGGGAGTGGAAGCCGTTCAGGGCGCCATCCGTGTCGCGCCGGATCTACCCGCGGCCCGCGCCTTTCCGGACCGTGACTTGAGCACGCTCGCTGGAGGCGTAGCGGATTTCCGCGACGGCGCCTGCCTGCTCCGCTTGCCAGGTTTCGCCCCATTGTCCGGAGTGCACGCCGCGAGCAGGATCTGGATCTCGTCGACACACATGTCGAGGAGTTCCCACAGGTCCGGCACGAGTTCGCGACATGCCACGAGCCCGAAATCCAACTTGTCCAAATAGCTCTGGACCGTGATGTTGAGCCCTTGACCGTCGACGATCGTCGACACGGGATAGAAATGCTTCATCGTCGCGCCGGCCATGTACAGCGGCTGACGCGGCCCTGGGACATTGGAGATGATGAGGTTGATCGGTGGATTCAAGCGGTCCGAGATCCGCGTCGCAGCCGCAAGCCGGATCGCCCGAGTGGCCAGCGCGGGTGTTGCGAATTGTGTGAACTCGGCGATCAGATCGGCGGGCATCATGTCGAACTGCCGCTTCGCCGCGACCATCGTGTTGTGCACGGCGCGGACACGCTCGACCGGATCGTCGACGTTGGTGGGGAGGTTGGCGAGCATCCCCGACACACGGTTGGTCCACCTGTCTTTCTCGTCATCGCCGCGAATCGAGACCGGGATCATGGCGACCAACGGCTCATCTGGGAGCTGCTCGTGTCCCGTGAGGTATTGGCGCAGAGCACCGGCGCACACGGCGAGCACGACATCATTGACCGTGACGCCGAGACGATTCTTGATCGTCTTGATGTCCTCGAGCGGGACAGACCGAATCGCAAACCGCCGATGCGCCGTGATGGTCTTGTTGAACGGCGTTCTCGGCGCGGCCTTCAACGGCAACAGGGGCGGGCGATCACGCTGTTCGTCCGATCGAGGACGCGGAATTCGTCGAGCGATCGAGCGCGCGACGGCCGCCAGATTGGCGTTGCGAGTGGCTTCGGCAAGATCGCCGAGCGCACGAAATCCGAGACGTGCCATCCGCAACGGGTCGCCAACGAGTGTGACCAGGCCGATGCGGAACATTTCAGTCTGAGTCGGGAACTTGTCGTGGCTCGAAGCGTCGGGAATGACAACGTCGGCCCCGCTTGGGTGCGGCTCGGAGTCGAGCATGATCGTGAGCAGTTCGACGCCCGATGCACCGTCGATCGTCGCGTGATGGATCTTGGTCAAGATCGCGAAGTCTCCGTCCTCGAGGCCTTCGATTACATAGACCTCCCACAGCGGGCGTGACCGATCGAGGGGCCGACCAATGATCCGGGCGACCTGCTCGGCGAGTTGATGAGTGTTCCCGGGTGCAGGGATGGCAAGGTTGCGAACGTGGAAATCGAGATCGAAGGCAGGGTCCTCGATCCAGTACGGCCTGTTGAGGCCGAAGGGCACTTGGACGAGTCGCCGACGGAACGGCTCGATGAGATGCAATCGGGATGCAAGCTGGGAGCGAAAGGCCTCGAACGGTTCGAAGTCGGGGTCATCGCCGGGTCGGGCGTACACCGACAGGCTGCAAACGTGGCCAAAGTTGGTTCCCGACTCCATGTACAGGAATGTGGCGTCCATACCGCTCAGCTGTTGCACGTTGACATCCTACGATCAACTTGCGAGAGCCACCAGAGATCGGGCATCCGCGCGGCTGGGCAGACAGGCGGCGTCGAATCGACCGCTACTCGTCGAATTCGGCGCCCGACTGGGTCAGGAAGTCGCCGTCACGGAGGTGGGTGATCAGGTCGATGAAGGCCTCGACGAAACCGTCGTTGAACTCGGTGGACGTCGCGTCGTTGACGAGACGCTCGATCCACCCTTCGATGAACTTGGCAATCGTCAGGTGGTTCCTGTAGAGATCGGGGTGTTGCACGAGCAGCGCACGAGCATGCTCGATGTCGTCGCAGCTTGGCGAAGCGTCCGGCGGCCGATCCAACCGCGCCAGCGGCGGCGGAGATGAA
>JAYUDQ010000155.1:0-2407 GCA_043739745.1 Acidimicrobiia bacterium
GCCGTGACCGTCGAAGGCAAGGCCCACAACGGGACCTTCAAGACCGTTCTCCGCAAGACACGACGCGAGGTGGGCGTGGTGGTGCTGGACGCCGAGCAGTTCGACGTCTTGGCACTGCGCCCACTTCGTGGACAGATACTCCGGATGCAGGTCGTGGACGATCAGCTCGGGCCGGACGCCGAGCACGGACTCGAGGTCGCGTATCGCTTCGATGAAGCTGCGGTGGACATCGACGTGTTCGAGATCGCCGAGGTGCGCCGACATCACCGCCTCCGAACCACGGGTCAGGCAGACGGTGCTCTTCAGTTCGGCGCCCACAGCGAGAACTGCGCCAGGTCGCGCCGTCGAACCACGCAGTGGAATCGCCCGAGGCGCATACCCGCGAGCTCGGCGCAGTATCGAAGGTCGGCCGTCGACGCGCACCACCGAATCATCCGCGCGCCTATGAATTGATCGATTGTGGGATAGGAACGCATCGGCGATCCCCGCCAGCCGCTCGAATGCGTCGGTGTCCGCGAACGCGATCGGCTCGTCGCTGCAGTTGCCGCTCGTCATGACGAGTGGGCGGCCGAACGCACGGGTCAGCAGGTGCTGGAGTCCGCTCGACGGCAGCATCACCCCCAACCATTCATTCCCCGGAGCCACGCTCGGGGCAACGTCGCCCCCACCCTCCGATCGACGGCGGGCCAGCACGATCGGTGCTTCGAGGCCGAGCAGGAGCGCCTCCTCAGCCAGTGTGAGATCGACCATCTCTCTGGCCGCGCCCACATCGGCGACCAGGAGTGCGAACGGCTTCTCGTCGCGGCGCTTCCGATCCCGTAGTCGTCGGACCGCTTCCTCGTTCGACGCATCGACCGCGAGGTGATAGCCGCCAATGCCCTTGATCGCCACGATCTTCCCCGCCCGCAGTGCGTCGACCGTTGCGTCGAGCGCTGCCGCGTCGCCGTCCACCACCCGACCTTGGCCGGAGGTGGCCTCGGCGAAACGCAATCGGGGGCCGCAGTCCGGACAGCAGATGGGCTCGGCATGGAAGCGCCGGTCGTTCGGGTCCAGGTACTCCGACGAGCAGGCCTCGCACATTGCGAACGAGGCCATCGTCGTAGTGGCCCGGTCGTACGGCACCTGGCGAACGATGGTGAATCGGGGGCCGCAGTTCGTACAGTTGATGAAGGGATGCCCGTAGCGGCGATCGGCAGGATCGCCCAGCTCCCGGAGACAATCGCGACACGTCGCAGAGTCGGTCGGCATCAGCGCGACCGCACCACTCCCCTGCCGACTCGCCACGATTCGAAAACCTGAAGGGTCCGCCGATGCCACGCGTTCGGCGCCGAGCTCGTCAACGAGCATTTCGGCAATTCGCGCCAGGGGTGGCGGTGAGGCGACGAGCCGGATGAGGAACAGGTCCACCGACGCCGACGGCCCCGTGATCTCGACCACGACTCCCTCAGTGCCGTTTGCCACCCACCCGTCGAGCTGCAACTCAGTGGCGAGGCGGTGCACATGTGGCCGGAATCCAACACCCTGCACTGTGCCGGTCACACGGATGCGCACGCGGCGACGGGTCATACGCGAATCATCGTCCGCAGGCGCCACCGGAGGGCGACCCGATCAGGCGGGTACGCGCTCGATGATCAGGTCGGCGAGTCGCTCCATCTGCAGCCAGACCGCTTTCGCATCGACGTCCGGCACGCGACCACCGATTCGATCGGCGTCGACAATTGCCGAGTCGGCGGGAACTACCCCGACCAGCGGCACGCCCATGTCGTCACACTGCGCCTCGAAGAACGCCGCGTCACCTGGCTGTGCCTTGTTGCCGATGGCCACGCACCGGGCGATGCCGAGCTCATCGGCCAACGCAATGGTGCGGGCCGCGGTGACAACGGACTTGCGGCTCGGGTCCATCACGATCACGAGGATGTCGGCATGCGCGAGCGTTCCGCCCGAACGGCTGAGGTGCTCGATGCCCGCCTCCATGTCGATGATGGTCACATCGGCCTGGTCTTCGAGCGCTTCGCCGAGGAGGCTCCGCACGGTCGCGTGCCCCCCGCAGGTGCATCCGGCGCCGGCCTCATCGACCCGAAGTGCAGACAGGACGGTGACGCCACTCGGGGTCGCGACGCCGTAGGTAGCGAGCAGCTCGTCGACGCCGCAGTCACCGTGGCGACCGACGACCAACGATCGCGGCAGCACCGGTATCGCCTCGGTGGCGTCAAGATCGAGTCCGAGCGACATGCCGAGGTTCGGGTTCGAGTCGGTGTCGACCGCAACCACCCGCAGGCCCCGAGCCGCGAATGTGCGCGCCAGCAGCGACGAGATGGTGGTCTTGCCGACGCCACCCTTTCCGACGATCCCGATCTTGAGTCCGGGCTTCATTCGGTACCCCTCTCTGCGTGCCTTGAGCGCGTGC
>JAYUDQ010000156.1:0-15031 GCA_043739745.1 Acidimicrobiia bacterium
CACCCCGGTGTCAATGTCGGCAAGGGCAAGGACGACACGCTCTTCGCACTCACTGACGGCCTCGTGCAGTTCGGCGAGCGCAAGGGCCGCAAGCTCGTCAGCGTCGTGCCTGCACCGGCTCCGGCCGTAGCGGGAACCCCCGACGTCTGACCAAGGGCAACAACGTGCCCGCCTCGACGGGTATCGAACGTGGAGCCGGTCGCGTCGACCGGCTCTCGTCGCGTCCGGGGACTGTTCGCCGCTGGTGACAAAGCAGTAGGTGCACATATGGTTATGAAGGTGGAGGTGACTCGCTGATGAGCGTGTTCGTCGACGAAGCACAGATGCACGTCAAGGCCGGCGACGGCGGCGCGGGATGCGTCGCGTTCCGACGTGAGCCCTTCGTCCCCCGAGGCGGTCCGGAAGGCGGCAACGGCGGGCCCGGCGGCGACATTTGGCTCGTTGCCGACCGCAACGTTGCGTCACTCATCGGCTATCGGGACCATCCGCATCGTGCCGCCGAAGCCGGCACACACGGCAAGGGAAAGGCCGCGCACGGGCGCAAGGGTGTCGACCTCGTGGTTGCGGTCCCGGTCGGCACGGTGGTGAAGGACCGGCACGGGCAGATCATCGCCGACCTCGCCACCGAAGGGCATCGCTGGCAGGCCGCCCGCGGTGGCCGTGGTGGCCGCGGTAATGCCAGCTTCCTCTCCAACAAGCGCCGCGCCCCGAACTTCGCTGAGCAGGGCGAGGTGGGCGAGGAGTTCTGGTTCGACCTCGAGCTCAAGTTGATGGCCGACGTCGCGCTCGTGGGGTTCCCGAATGCCGGCAAGAGCACACTCATCTCCACCGTGTCCGCAGCCAAGCCGAAGATCGCTGCGTACCCGTTCACCACGTTGGAGCCGCATCTCGGCGTGGTCCGCCTCGAACGGTTCGGTACGCCGCTCGACCCGCGTGGCGACTTCGAGTTCATCATGGCCGACATCCCCGGTCTCATCGAAGGTGCAAGCGACGGCAAAGGCTTGGGTATCCAGTTCCTGCGCCACATCGAGCGTGCCCGAGTGCTGCTGGTGCTGCTCGACCTCTCGGCCGTCGACATCGGCGGGCCGACGCCGGCCGAGCAGGAAGCGGTGCTGCTCCACGAGCTCGGCGCCTACCGGCCCGAGCTGCTCGACCGTCCACGGCTCCTCGTCGGCACCAAGCTCGACGCAGTGGAGGGTGGCCAGGAGTTCGCCGAACTGCTCGATGGCTGCCCGAAGCTGTGCATCAGCGCCATGGCCGGCCTCGGCATGCGTGAGCTCGTCGCCGCACTCGTGCCGCTGGTGGCCGAGGCTCGCGCACAGCAGCCCATCGCGGACACCTTCGTGGTGCACCGGCCCGAGGAGGAGGGCGTGCGCATCACCCGTAACGACGACGGTTCGTGGACCGTGCACGGCCGCAACGTCGAACGGGCCGTCGCCGTCTCCGACATCGGCAACTTCCTCGCCCTCGAGCATGTGCACCGCCAGCTCGACCGCATCGGAGTCGACAAGGCTCTGGCCCGTGCCGGCGCGCACTCGGGCGACATCGTGCACATCGCCGACTTCACCTTCGCGTTCGAATAGCCGGTTCCCGGCAGGGCCGACTCGCTTCAGGCCTTCTTGAGCACGAATGTGAGCTTCCAGGTGGGGTTGATCTCCGATCCGCGCACGACAGTTCCCCCGCCGACCGGAAAGATGAGTTCGCCCGCCGCAACGAGGGTTGTGACGCCCCACCCACCGAGCAGTGTCATTTCCCTTTTTACAACGCTTCTTCCGTCAGCATCCTTCACGTCGCACATGAACTTGTTCGCCTCGTCAATCACAGGGAACCCGATAACACGGAAGCCCACTTTCCCGGCAGGCGCGTTCTTGGGCTTGTACTTCGTGAGTGCTTCCAAGGGAATATCGGGGGTCGGCTCGGAGGTCGCCTCCTCGTTCGACAGGAGGCCGGATAGGGTGTCCTTCGGCAGATCAATAGGAACTCCGGTAAGCGGGAAAATCCCGAGGTTTAGGACGACGAGGCCCCTCTTCTCGCAAGTTCCTTGGAGAAAAAACTGTTCGACGATCTTGCCGTGGGGAGGCTCGTTCGGATTGGCTTTGCCAGGCTCAAGCATCGCGAACCTGTCTTTTCCCGCCTGGACGATGTTGATGAAAACGAACGGAGCATCGATCGTCCCCGTGTCGAAGGCGTCGCCATTTTGTTCTCTGAAGTTCCCGCTAATCGACAACACGTATCTGGTCGGCGCGGACAGGTCGATGATCTTCGAACGGCTCTTGGGCTTGGCGCTGGCCAGCTCGATCGGAGTTGCGAAGGCGACGGAAACCATCGCGAGCATCGCTACCGCAAGTACCTTCGTAGCCTTCGGACGGTGATGGTGGACAGGCATTGAACTCTCCCGACCCAGCACTGGGACGCGCTGTCGGACGCAGCCTAGCGATTCGTCCTCGCGCGAGGGAGGTAGCGCCGGGCGTACCTCGAACGCGCTGTCTCCGGTCGGACGCCGTCGCCGTACGAAGTTGATCGCGCCCCGCAGGGACCTAGAGTTCCCGGCCGTGTCGACGGTGGTGGTCAAGATCGGAACATCGTCGCTGACCGACGAGCGTGGCGTGATTTCGGCGGATGCGATCGGCCGTGTGTGCGGCCAGGTCGCCGAGTTGCGCAGCGGGGGGGATCGGGTCGTGGTGGTGACTTCAGCCGCGGTCGCCTCCGGGCTCGAAGCGCTCGGTATGGGCGAACGGCGTCCGACCGACGTGCTGACCCTGCAGGCTGTTTCGGCCGTCGGTCAGAGTCGCCTCATGCATGTTTGGGACTCGGCCTTCGCTGCCGTCGACCTCATCAGCGGCCAGGTACTGCTCACACCGAACGACTTCTTCGACCGCCGTCAGTACCTGCATGCCCGCAACACGCTCAACCGGCTGCTGGATCTCGGCGTGGTGCCCGTCGTCAACGAAAACGATGCGATCGCCACCGACGAGTTGCGCTTCGGCGACAACGACCGCATCGCCGCCCTGGTTGCCCACCTCGTGGCCGCTGACGTGCTCGTGCTGCTGACGGACACGGCCGGTCTGTTCACGGGTGACCCGCGCACTGATCCGACGGCCACCCTGATCGAACACGTCGACGAGGTGACCGATGCGCTCGAGGCGGCCGCAGGAACGATCGGCTCAGCCCGGGGGAGCGGTGGCATGTCGTCGAAGCTGCGGGCCGCGAAGATCGCCTCATGGTCGGGCGTGCGCGCGGTGATCGCCGGGTCGACCTCGCCATCCGCACTGATCGATGCCGTTGCCGGGAATCCCGGTACGGGGACACATGTGGCCGCACACGACCGCAAGTTGTCGGCCCGCAAGCTCTGGATCGCCTTCGCCGGCGATAGCGAGGGTGTGCTGCGGGTCGATGCGGGGGCGAAGCGGGCGCTCATCGAGCGGGGTGTTTCGTTGCTACCCGCAGGCGTGACCGGCGTGGCCGGGGGATTCGAGAACGGCGACCTGGTCGACATCGCCGGTCCGGACGGTCGGGCCTTCGCGCGTGGGGTGTCACGAGCGTCGGCCGCAGAGGCTGCGGCAGTCCTCGGGAGACGGACCGGCGATCTGCCCGAGGGTGCGGCCACGCTGCTTGTGCACCGCGACGACCTGGTGATCCTGCCCTAAGCGCGCGTACTGTTTTTCGCGGCGCGCCCTATCGCTTCAGGATTGTGCGGTGGGTCAGCCGGGTTTCGCGCCGGGGCGGCGATTTTGCGTGGCACGGGTGCGGTTTTTCGCCGGGCGGCGCGAAAACGAGGCCGGTCGTTCTGTGCAGTTTCGCTCCGGGCGGCCCCCGATACCCGGCGTGCCGAGACAGTCGATGACGAGGGTTGCGCCGTTGCGTTCGGCTCGATCAGGCCGTGGCCGGGGTGCCGGGCTCGGGGGCCGCAGGGATAGCTGCCGGTGCGTCGCCCAGGCCGAGCTCGGCCTTGATCTGGCTGAGGCGGGCGCTGGCCTCGGTGTTGAGGCTGGCCTGCTCCACTTCGAGCATGCGGGCCTCGACGGTACTGCCCTGCAGCTCCGCAGTGCCCATGGCCTTGGCGTAGCGCTCCTCGATCTTGCGCTGGACCTCATCGAGCGTGGGCACATCGTCGCCGACGGTCTGGGTGAGCTGACCCATGGTCTTGTTGAGCTGTTCCTGCATCTTCGCCTGATCGAGCTGGCTGAGGAGCTTCTGCTTGTCGGCCAGGCGCTTCTGCAGCTGTGACGAGCTCTGCTGGACCGCAGACTTCGCCTGATCAGCAGCCTGCGTCGACTGCAGGGACAGCTGCTTGAGTCCCTGCACCTCGGTCTCGATGGCGATCAGCCGGTTGGCGAACGCCTCGGCCGTCTTCGTGTATTCGGTGGCCTTGGCCGGGTCGCCCTTCTTCGCCGCCTCGTCCGCCATGATGACCGCCTGGCGGGCCGAGGAGTTCATCTTCTGGAGATCTTCCAGCTTGCGGTTGAGCTGCATCTCCGCCTGTTTCTGGTTGGCGATGACGCTCGAGGCCTGGCCCATGAGGCGCTTGTGCTGCTCATTGGCCTCGATGATGGCCTGCTCGAGCTGGACCTTCGGGTCGGCCTTTTCGTTGAACTTCCCGGTGAGGGCGGCGGTCACGTAGTGCCACGCCCGGCGAATGAGCTTGATCATGCCCGGCACTGTATTCGACTGCCGTCTTGCGCCGACGCCGTGACCCCGCGGCCCCGCCGTGACCCCGCGCCGGCACCGCTGGGCGCAGTAGCGCTAGCGCTGGCGCTGGCGCTGGCGCTCAGGCCGTCTGCGTCCGGCCCTGACTGATGGCTGCCGTTTCCTCCATCGCCTGGCGCAGCGCTTCCATCTCGGTGACGACGTTGTCGACGTCCACGCCGAGGGTGCCAAAGTCGTCGGCCGTCGTGGCCGACGTGCTGAGCTCGATGCCGCGAGCGACCAGCTCGTCGAGCTGTGCATCGAGCTGGCGGAGCCGGTCCTCGGTCGCCGTCACCGACGAGGCCATGCGGGTCGCGCTGGCCAGCTGTGATTCCACACTGCGAACGGTGGATTCGAGCGTTGCAGAGCGATTGGGGTCGGTGTTCTTCGTGGCCGACAGCTTGGCGTCGGCCAGCTCCTGGTGGATGCCGGTCATGTTGAGATCGCGGATCGCCCCGTCGAGCTGGTTGGCTTTCAACGCGATGGTCCAGCATTCCTGCAACGCGTCTTCGACGCGCCCGCCGACCTCGGCCAGGCGGACGCGCAACGGACCCGACTCGGTCGACTGCACCGCCCGGTCGAAGCGGAGCTTCGCCTGCTGCGCAGACTGGACGTAGCGACGCCACGGTTCGCCGATGGCGAACGGATCGATGCGTGTCGTGCTGACGCGGGACGCGGCACGTTTGGGGCGGAGCCTGAACAGCGTCGTCGCCAGCCAGGCCACGACCCCGGCGGCAAGGCCGATCGGCCCGGCGGCGGCAATGGCCAACCCGCCGACCGCGCCTGCCACCAACAGCGAGGACGGCGAGGTGATGGCCTCGGCCAGCCGCTTCGGCCCGACCGTGGCGATGACCCTCCCGGCGGCGCTCCCGTCGTTGCTCACGTCGTCGATGGTCACCGCCCGAAAGCTAGCGCCCGCCGAGCAACCGGCAACCAGCAACCGACCATCAGTTCAGAAGTTCGAGATGACGTTCGTGAACACCTTCTCGATGCTGGTTGGATCGCTCGCGTCGTAGACGTTGGCGTTCGTCGACTCGGCGATCCGCTTGAGGGTGGGCAGGTCGGCTCCGCTGCCGTAGGCGATCGGGAAGATGCGCACCGGTGACGTCGCCTGCCCCTCGGCGCCGGCACGCCCCGCCGCCACGAGCGCCGCAAGTTGTTGCACGTCGTCCGTCGCGTTCCCGTCTTCGTTCTGACCATCGGTCAGGAGCACGATGGCGTTGATGCGGGTCGGGTCGAGGTTCGCCTTCATCAACTCGAGGCTGGCCAACGTCGTGCTATAGAGGGGTGTTCCGTTGAGCGGCTGTAGCTCGCCGATCTTGCGTCGGATGGCTTCCTTGTTGGCACCCATGGCCGCGATCGGCACGACGTCGATGTAGTCGTGGCCCTTTCCGTCGACGTCGGAGGTGAAGATCCGCAGGCCGACCTCGTCGTCGCTCTTGAACTGGTCGAGGGCGGAGCTGGCAGCTCGTTTGGCGAGGTCGAGCTTCGTGTCGCCGCTGTTGCCAACTGCCGCGTCTCCCATCGAACCGGACACGTCGACGACGAGCAGCACCCGCGCCGCCTTGCGCTCCTGCGCCCAGAGTTGCAGCACCTTGATGAGCACCTTCGGCTGCGGAACCTCAAGGGCAGTGCGAGGCTCGTTCGGGTTGACCCCGTTTGCCAGCGTGATCGGTTCGGCCACGGCCACTGCGGGGTTCCCTGGACGGAAGCCGAACTGGAGGACCTTGCGCTGGTTGTCGGGGAGGCGGATGTACGTCTCGAAGGCCCGCGCTGCGGTCTTCTGATCCGCGGTCACCCACGTCGCGTCGAGCACGTAGAAGGGGCTGTCGCTGAACAGCGTGCCCTCTTTCGGATAGACGGCCACGAGCGGGATGCGCGGCTTTCGTGCCGTCTCGCCCGGGTCGAGGATGCCGTCGGGGTTGCCGGCGTTGTAGTCGATGACTGACTTCTCCTCGACGGCGACGGCCGAGGCGTAGTTCAGCGATGTGCCGCGCGCATCGGAGCGGAACCAGTTGTTGAGGAACGTCATGGTGATGTCGCCGTAATGGACGACGGACGCTTCGACCTCGCGACTGAACTGCTGGACCTCGGGCCGGTTGAGGTCCTCGATGTTGAGGCCGCTCGTCTTGTTCGTCGCCGCGTAGAACTGGGCGATGGTGGCGTTCAGACCGCTGGTGGAGAAGTTCGGATTCGTCTTCCCGAGCTTGAATGCACCCCATTCCGGATGGCCCTTCGACGCCCACCCGGTCGGCTCTTTCGCGAGTTTGAGCAGATCGGCGAAGCCGATGGGCGTCTTCGGATAGCCGAGCGCATCGGCCATCGGCTTGGGCATCGCGATCACGAGCGGGGTGAGCTGAAGGGGCTTCGCGTCGGCCGGCGCCATCGCCGGCTCACCCTTGTCGGCGAGGCGCTGGTTGAGGATCGCGCCCCACGAGCTCGCCGCAGGAGACCACACCGCGGGGCGAGGCCCTTCCGCCGCCTCGTCCCAGCCTTCCGCCAGCGCCGTGGCCGCACCCCCTGAAGACTTCGACTTCACCCGGACGAACGTCCGATGGTTCTTGCCGTCGGCACCCTTGTAGGTCGAAAGCTTCTTGTCGTCGTTGAACGTCCGGGCCAACTCGGTAAGTAGGCTTACCTTCTCCGACGAGACCGCCATATCGACCAGCGTGCGGTTCTTGGGCACCCCGCCGCTGCTGGGCGAATCGTTGCCCGACGTGGTGGTCTTGCAGCCGGCCAGCACCAGCAATACGGCCAAGCCGCCCGCCCGGAGTCGCGATCGGTGAGTCATCACTTCAGTCTGTCGTAGGTGGCGGACATGAGCCCCACATTCGGGATTCCGGTCGCGATGTCGAGGGACCAGCCCGCGTTGGTGAGCTGCGCACGGAGCTTGGCCGCGACACTGGGAAGGCGTTCGTCGTTCACGAAGCCGAGAAGTCGCAGGCGTACGTTCGTCGGCGGGACAGCGACACTGACGATGAGCCCAGGAGCGTCCCGCGGGATCACGACATCGATGTCGACGACGGCGTCGAGCAGCCCACCGCCCGACGAGAGGATCGCGATGGGATCCGAGGTGAACGCTGAGGTCGTGGCCTCGCGGAGTTGGCTGACGACGGTCTCAGCCTTGACGGACTCGGCGCTGAGACTGTTCGTGTCGATACCCGCGGCGGCCATCGTCTGCGCCGCGATGATCGCGCCGGAGGTCGAATCGGCGACGCTGGGGAACAACACCCGCCCCTTCTGCTTGGCCAGACAGCTCAGGTTCGATCTGCACGAGTCGCTGACCCCCGCGCGTCGGGCAACCACGACTGTCGACGACACGAGCGACAGATCCGACGTCGGCGCTGCGGCTTGCGCGGACCCCTTCAGCCGCTCGGGCCAGGGGCTCACCGTGACCACTGCGTCGTACGGCGGGTCCCCGGCGGAGTTCCTCAGCGCCTTCTCGATGTCGGCGGGGGAGAGCGCGGTGACCGTGACGCGACCGACTGCGTTGCAGGCATCGACGACCTCCTTCACACAGGCCAGCCGGAGCGGCGCCTTCCCGCGCTGCGGGTCGTCGAGCGACCGGCGGACGAGGAAGCCCGCAGCCAGCATGGCGACCGCGGCAAGGGCAGCGAGGAGGCGGCGCACAGGGGGAGGTTACCGATCGGGCCGCGGCAGCGGCTGCACGCCGCGAACTTTGTCGTCGAAAGCCGCTGCCACCGGCTTTCGACGACAAAGTTCGAACCGTTCGCGGTCAGGCGCCGGGCACATCGGCGGCTTCGATGGCGAGCAGCTCCTCGTCGGTCGGCGGCGCAGCATCTTTCGGGCGACTCATGAGGCGCGTCGCCTGGTTCGCCACCGCGGCCTCGAACATGTTGCGGGCGAGACGGCCGTTCCCGAAGCCCTTCGTGCGGGGCTGCGCAGCGAAATAGGCACGCACCGCGACGTCCGCTGCGGGGGTCGGCTCGTAGCGGTTCTTCTTGCACAGCGAGGCGAGGATGCGCACCAGCTCGTCGTCGGAGTAGTCGGCGAAGGCGATGGTCTTCGGGAACCGAGACCGCAGGCCGGGGTTGGCGTCGATGAACTCGGCCATCTCGTCCGGGTAGCCCGCGGCGACGACGACGAGTGATTCACGGCGGTCCTCGATCAGTTTCACGATCGTATCGATGGCCTCACGTCCGAAGTCGCGCTCGCCGCCGCGGGCCAGGGCGTAGGCCTCGTCGATGAGCAGGATGCCGCCCATCGCCGAGTCGAACACCTCGGTCACCTTCAGCGCGGTCTGTCCGACGAAGCCGGCCACCATCCCGGCCCGATCGGTCTCGACGAGATGCCCCTTTTCGACAACGCCGAGGGTCCGGTAGAGACGGGCGAGGAGACGGGCGACGGTCGTCTTGCCGGTGCCGGGGTTCCCGGTGAACACGAGATGGCGGCTGGCCTCGAAGACCGGTAGCCCTCGGTCCTTGCGCAGCTTCTGGATCTGCAGCAGGTTCGTGACGAGCCGTACTTCCGCCTTGACGCCCTCCAGACCGACGAGGGCATCGAGCTCGGCGAGCAGGTCCTCGATCGCTTCGGGCGGGCCGAGGGGCGGCGACGGTGGGGGACTCGGAGGTGTCGTCCCGACAGTCGCGGCCGCAGCCGCAGTCGGGGTCCCGCCAGCGGCCGGCCCGCCCGATGCTGCGGCGGGGAGCGGAGGTGAACCAGGTCGCGGGACACCGTGGCGATCGAGCGCTCCGATCAGCATCGTGCGGAACGCGTCGAGCGCCCGCAACTCGGTCTCGGTGGGCCGGGCGTCGAGGGCCACGATGAGCTGCGCGAGCTCCATCGCCCGCCAGTAGTACGTCCACCCGTTGGCCGTCTTGTTCCGCGCATCGGCCCGAACGAGCAGATCGAAGACAGGAGAGGGCTGATCCAGCCAGACACGCTTTCCCGAGAGCAGTCCGGAGCGCCGCAGATCATCCGGTGTGGCCAGGGCGAGCTGCGTCGGGAACCGCGGCCCGAACGTGGCCAGCAGCTCCCAGAGCTCGGCATCGGTGTGGCGGCCATCGGCATCGGCGACCGCGCACGAGAGGTTGAAGGCCTCGATGGTGGCATCTTCGAGGCCGGTGTCCCTGCGGCCGGGCGGCTGCCCGGCCCGGGCTTGGGCCCCCAGCGCAGAAAGCGTCGCGGCAACCGGTTCGACGAAGCGCTCCACTTCCGGGACCAGAGACACACGAATCGTCACGGCGATCATGCTCGCATGTGGGCCAACCCGTGATCGGGCATCGGCCCGGAACACCTGAAATGGATTTCTGCACGGACCCGCAAGCTGTGTCACACTTCTCGGCCTGTGACGACCGTCACCAACTCTTCAGGGCCCATGACCGAGACTTCCAACTCATCTCCGCACATCCTGGCCCTCGAAAACGTCGAGGTCGTCTATGGCGGCGTCATCAACGTGTTGCGCGGCGTAAGTCTGGCGGTCCCTCGCGGTCAGATCGTCGCCATTCTCGGTGCAAATGGCGCGGGCAAGACGACGACGCTGCGGGCCATATCTGGCCTTCTCCTCTACCAGAACGGTCGGATCGTCCGCGGCACAATCCACTTCGACGGCACCGAATCGACGGGCGTGGATACGGCTGCGCTCGTGCGCGGCGGTATGGCGCAGGTCATGGAGGGTCGGCGGATCTTTGCCGAGCTGTCCGTGGACGACAACCTGAAGACCGGTGCATACACGCGCAAGGACAAGGCCGGCATCAGCGAGTCTTACGACCGAGTGATGACGTTGTTCCCCCGTCTGAAGGAACGGCACAAGCAGGTTGCCGGCTACATGTCGGGCGGCGAGCAGCAGATGCTGGCGATCGGCCGGGCCCTGATGGCCAACCCCCGTCTA
Source organism: Acidimicrobiia bacterium (assembly GCA_043739745.1). Classification (GTDB taxonomy): domain Bacteria; phylum Actinomycetota; class Acidimicrobiia; order Acidimicrobiales; family JANYDT01; genus JAYUDQ01. The sequence goes on from JAYUDQ010000156.1 coordinate 10,538, forward strand.
CTCCTCCTCGACGAGCCGTCGCTCGGTCTTGCGCCACTCATCGTCGAGCAGATCCGCGACATCGTGGTCGAGATCAACAAGCAGGGCACCAGCGTGCTGATCGTCGAGCAGAACGCGTCGATGGCGCTCTCGATCTCCGACTACGGCTACGTGATGGAGACGGGTCGGGTGGCCAAGCACGGCCCGGGCCGCGAGCTCCTGGCCGATCCCGACATCCAGGCGCTGTACCTCGGGGGCGAGTCGGATCACACCTCCTTCCGTGAGCTCAAGTCGTACCGGCGGAAGAAGGAGTCCCGGGGATGAGCGCCACCAATGCGCCGACGGGCGCGAACCCGTTGCTCGTCGTGTCCGAGATCACGCTGCGCTTCGGCGGCGTCACGGCCATCTCGGACGTGTCGTTCGACGTCCAACGGAACGAGCTGTTTGCCATCATCGGGCCGAACGGGGCCGGGAAGACCTCGATCCTCAACTGCCTGAACGCCGTCTACCGTCCCCAGAACGGCACGATCAAGCTCGACGGTATCGAGCTGATCGGCACCACACCACCGTTCACGGTGGCACAGGGCATCGCCCGCACCTTCCAGAACATCGGCCTGTTCAAGAACCTTGATGTCGTCTCCAACCTGATGCTCGGCCGCCATCATCTGATGAGCGGTGGGTTCCTCGCCGGGCTCGCGTTCTCCGGCATCGCCAAGCGGCAGGAGGTGGTGCACCGCGAGCGGGTCGAGTCGGTGATGGAGCTCCTCGACCTCGACATCTTCCGCGGGCAGCCCGTCGGCATGCTCCCCTACGGCGTCCAGAAGCGCATGGAGCTGGCGCGTGCGCTGTGCATGGAGCCGAAGCTCCTCCTCCTCGATGAACCCGTCGCAGGCATGAACGCCACCGAAACCGAGGACATGGCCCGCTACATCCTCGAGATCAAAGGTGAACTCGGGATCTCGGTCATCCTCATCGAGCACGACATGCACATGGTCATGGACGTTGCCGAGCGGATCCTGGTGCTCGACTTCGGGCAGAAGATCGCCGAAGGGCTCCCTGCGGCGATCAAGTCGGATCCACGCGTGATCGAGGCATACCTCGGAGCCAGCGCGTGAGTTCCTCGACGCTCCCCGGCCTCCTTCTGGAACGCGCCGCGACCACGCCTACCGCTGTCGCGTTGCGCTACTTCCGCCACGGCAAGTGGAACGAGGTGACGTTCGCGGATCTGAGGTCCAGGGCCGCCGGCATTGGCAACGGCCTGGTCGCGAATGGGTTGGTTGCCGGCGATGTCATCGCCGTCATCGCCGAGGACGGGCCGCTCTGCTTCGCTGCCGAACTGGGTGCTCAAGGGATCGGCGTGTGCGTGCTCGCTCTCGATCCGGACCTCTCCGCGGCCGAGGTCTTGGGCGCGCTGCGTCAGGCGGGGGCTGTAAGCGTGATCGTCGGCGACCAGGAGCAGTTCGACAAGGTCGACGAATCTCGGGTCGACGTTCCGGATGTGCGTCTGCTCGTGATCGATGCGACCCGCGGCGTGCGCCACCTCGACGACGCCGAACGTCCGGATCGGAAGCAGACGGCCACGCTGGCCCAATTGGAGGCATCGGCGTCGTCCGACGGCTGGGACGTTGCGGCCGCCGCCGTGCAACCCTCCGACGACGCACGAGTGATCGATGGGCGCAGGATCTCCCACGAATCCGTCGTCGACGAGGCTCGTGGACTCGTTGCCCGTCTTCAGCTGACCGGCAGTGACGTGCTGTGCGCGCTCCACCCGTTCGCCGAACCGACGGAGCATGCGCTGTCCGTCGCCGGTCCGATGCTGACCGGTGCAGTGCTGCATTTCCGGGGCCGGGCGACGACGCAGCAGGTGCTTCGACAGGTGCAGCCCACCGTTGTCCACATGACGCCTCGATGGCTGGCCGGGATCTCGGCCGATGTCGAGGCCCAGACGCAGCGGGCGACGGGCGTCAAGCGGATTGCGCTTGCGCGGGGCATCCGGCGACGGCCCGCACCCACGGTCATCACAACCGGCCGACGCATGAACATCGTTCGTGTGGCCGGGGTGGGTGCGGCGATCGCAATGGTGTTGCTGTTCGTCCTCACGGTCCGCGCAAACGACGTTCTCCGCGTCGGGCTCGCACTTGCGATCGTCCTCGGCGTCGGAGCAGCACTTGTGCTCTCCGGAAACTCTGTCGGCGGTCCGTTGCGGCGCAGGTACGGGCTTGCACGCTGTCGGGGAGTCCTTACAACCGACGGAACGGACGTGGTCGGCGCCGATCTGCTCGGAGCCCTCGACGTCCCGCTCATCGACCCCTCACTGATCCCTGCGGCCCAGGAGGTCCTTCCGTGAAGCAGCTCCTCAACGGCCTGGTTGCCGGAATCTCCTTCGGCGGCATCATCGCCCTGATCGCCCTCGGGTACGTGATCATCTATCGGGCCACGCACACCCTCAACTTCGCGCAGGGTGCACTCCTCACGCTCGGGGCCTATGTCGCGTACTGGTTCAGCGGCCCCATAAAGGGCATCAACTACGACAACCCGCCGTCGCTGCTCCGGTTGCCGCTGTTCGCCGCTGCGCTCATCGCCATGGTCGTTCTCGGTGCTCTGGGCTGGATCATCGAGCGGCTCGTGGTTCGCCGCTTTCGAGGGCAACCCGTCTTCGCGGTGATCATGGTGACCCTCGGCATCGCCATTCTTCTCGGTCAGCTCATGATCGTGATCTGGGGAACCAATCCGGTGAACCTCAATACACCGTTCCGCTCGACCAGGCCGTGGGTGGACATCGGACCGATCCGGATGAACCAGATCGACCTTGTCACGCTCGGTGCCGTCGGCGTTATCACTGCCGTGTTCTTCATCGTCTTCCAACGGTCCAAGCTCGGAACAGCGATGAAGGCAACGGCCTTCGACCAAGAGGCAGCGATCGCGCAGGGCATCAGCCCGAGCGTGATCTTCGGGGCATCGTGGGCCATCTCGGCCGCGCTTGCCGCATTGGCCGGGGTCCTGCTGGCCAGCGGTGCCGGGAGCAACAATCCGCAGATCAGCCCAAGCCTTGCCGCGATTGCGTTCCTCGGGTTCCCGGCCATCGTCCTCGGCGGCGTCGACTCGCCTGAAGGGGCAGTACTGGGCGGGCTCACGATCGGTGTCGTCTGGAACCTGTGCGCCACGTATGACGCGCAGATCTCGCGGGTATTCGGCCATGACTTCTACCAAGTCGCGCCGTTCGTGTTGATGATCGTGGTCCTGCTCGTGCGTCCTGCGGGGCTGTTCGGAACAAAAGAAGTGCGGAGAGTCTGATGTCGGGTGCCCTTCTCACAGTCGTCGGCCTGGTGGCCGCCACGGTGCTCCTCGTGGTGTGGGCCCGGCGCGATCTCGCTCATGGGCTCGTGGTCCGCTACACGCAGGAGCACCGCCGATTCCGAACGGTCGGCTCCAAGGTCGGCCTCGCGGTGTTCGCGCTGCTGCTGATCAGCGCGCCGATCGGGTTCTCGTGGGTCGGCATCGGGTCCGTCCATTTGCCGCACGCCTTCCTGCCCGGTCTGCCGCTGAATGAGAAGTGGCTCTACGTGGGGATTCTCGCCGCCGTTTACACGATCGGCGCGATCGGGATGAACCTCCTCATTGGCAACACCGGTCAGATCTCGTTGGGCCATTCCGGCTTCATCTCCCTTGGGGCCTATTCGACCGGTTACTTCGGCGTGGACTTCAAACCGTTCGGCCACCACATCCCCTCACTCCTGTGGCTCCTCATCGCCGCAGTCCTCGGCGGGGTCATTGGCGCCGTCATCGGCCCGTTCGCGCTCCGACTCCGTGGGAACTACCTCGCCATGGTGTCGATCCTGCTCGTGGTCGGCGCGCAGCACATCGCGAAGAACTGGACATCGATGACGGGCGGCGACGCCAACCCCCGCAACGACTTGCCCTCGTTCGTACTGACGGTGTGGCCGGGAAAGAGCATTCGTTTCAAGGACGGCGCAGACTCGAACTTCTTCGACCGGTTCTTCCCCACGTCGACTGCCGCGTACTTCTGGCTCTGCTGGGTGGTGGCGATCGTGGCCATCGTGTTGGGCCGAAATCTCCTCCGGTCTCGCCAGGGCCGGGCGATGATGGCCGTCCGGGACCGCGACCTCTCGGCGGAGATCATCGGGGTCCGCCAGATGTATACGAAGACGTGGGCGTTTGCCGTCTCCGGGGGCTTTGCTGCTGCTGCCGGCGCCGTCTACGCCAGCTTTCTCGGCACCGTCCAGCCGGCGGAATTCGCACTCGACTTCTCGATCCTTTTCATCGTGATGATCGTGATCGGCGGCGTCGGCAGTGTGTACGGGTCGGTTCTGGGTGCCATCACCGTGGCGGTCCTGCGGGATGCGATCAAGTCGGCGGAGGGCATCCTGCAGCACCTTCCGGGCATCCAATTGAATCCAGCGAAACGAGGGATCACCCTGGAGATTCTCTCCAGCCTGATCTACGGATTGATGCTGATCCTTTTCCTGATCCGCGTGCCGACCGGTCTCGCTGGCC
>JAYUDQ010000157.1:0-2404 GCA_043739745.1 Acidimicrobiia bacterium
GAATGCAGCGCGGCGCATGGTGAAGCAGCAGCGCATGTATCCGGCGCCTGAGCCTCATGAGCTACCCCGATTCGATCCTGGTCTGCTCCCTGCGTTGGCAGCTATCTGATTTGGCCATGCTGTGAGGGTGTCACGACGCGGTTGTGTTGGCCCCCACCTGCTGATCTGTTCACCTTGTCTAGCGGCGTTGCCGAGGTGAGGGGAAGGCGATTGACCAGGGTGAAGTACAGAAGATCAGAAATCGCGCGTGCTCGATAGGGCTGATCGATTAGCAAGAGTCGCTGGACTCACGACGGACTAGAAGGGCTCAGTATCGGTATCGGCGAGCGATTTCGCAATCGGCTGGAGCTGAGCTCGCAGGCGCGGGACGTCGTGCTCGATGACGTTGCCGATGATGTCCTGCTCGATGTGGAAGTACGCATGAGCGAGGATCACCCGGATGCCCGTGATCTCCCGCCAGGCGACCTCAGGGTGCGCTCTCTTGGTCTCTTCGGACACGTTCGACGCAGCCTCACCGAGCACCTCGATCCACCGCTGTGCGGCTGCCTGGATAACCGGATCGTCCGCGAGCCGGCTCAGGTCTGATGCGTGCTCGACGAGCAGCTCACACATCTCGATCATGTCGAGGATGCGGTCATGATCTGCCCTCACAGTTCGATGGCGTCGGCGAGTACCCGCTGAGCCACCCGTGGGCGCAGGCCGCGCTCGGTGACGACGTCGACGTTTCGGTGCAGCAGATCCTGCAGATCCATCAGCAGGCCACCGAGATCGAACAGGCTGCGGTCGGGCTCGAGGTCGACAAGGAAGTCCACGTCGCTCGATTCCGTCGCCTCACCGCGGGCCACAGATCCGAACACCCGGACGCGGGATGCACCCCGGGCGCGGGCGATCTCGATGATCTCGCTGCGCCGGGTGCGCAGCTCGGTCAACGTCGTTGCGGGCATGACCGACAGGATACGCCCATAGGGCCACCCAATCCGGGTAGTCACCCGTGACGTCACGGGCGGATCGTTGCGGCATGTCCACGCATCGGCTCATCGACATCACCCATCTCGGCGGCCGGCTGACGCTGACGACCGAGGAGTTCGCCCACCGCTGGGGGCTGCATCCGGAGTCGCTGAAGCGGGCAATGCGCAACGGAAGCTCGCCGGTCCGACCGATCATCCCCGGCGCGGGGCGCTGGGTGTTTCTCCGTCGCCGCAGTGGAACGTGCCGAGCACGACACGTTGACGAGCTGACCCGGTGGGGGCCTCAGTCGAGGAGTCGGCCGATGATGTCGGCCGCTTCTCGATCCTGCTCGGGTAGCCAGTGGGCGTACACGTCGAGGGTCACTGCGGTGCTGGTGTGACCGAGGCGCTTGCTCACGGTCGGCACCGGGACGCCGGCCGCGAGCAGCCGGGTGGCGTGGTAGTGGCGGAGGTCGTGATTATCGGAACGCTCGGGACGACAGCCGCCCGAACGCGAGCGTCAGGTAGCCGGGACGCCATGGCGACACGCCGGCGTCGAACGAGACACGTACTCGGGCGCCGGAAGGCCATGCTCGTCGGCTACGGCCGCCTGGCGGACTCTGAGTGCCTCCACAGCGGACAGCGTCGCGGCATCGACGGCGATCGTGCGGTGGCCCTTGCTGTCGGTCTTCGTTGGCCGTTCGAGCAGTTGGTCGTCGGACTCCACCAGCGAGCGGCGGATCGTCAGCCGCGAGCCCTTGAAGTCGACCCACTTGAGCGCGACCAATTCGCCACGCCGCGCACCGGTGGCGGCGGCGAGTCGGAGGCAGACAGCAAGATCGGCGTTCACGCCCTCGGCGTCGGTGATCACGTCGCGAACCTGGTCCGGCGTCGGCGGCTCGATCTCCGGACTCGACGGCTTCGGCTTCGTCGCCTGCATGCACGGGTTGGCCGCGATCCAGCCCTAGCGGACGGCGCGGTTGAACGATGCGGACAACAGCCGGTGGACCTTCTGGATCTTGTGCTCGCTCGCACCGGCGCCACGCATCTCTGCATACGCGTTGTCGAGCACGAGCGGCGTGACGGTCGCGATCGGGCGGGTTGTGAATCGTGCCGGCAACGAGGCCTCGCCCTTGCGGTAGAAGTCGATCGATCCCGGAGACAGGCGCGCCGCACCGTCGGAGATGTAGCCGGCGACCACTTCGGCGACCGTGTGGGCGTCGCGAGCAGATGGCGCGCCACCCATCGAGAGATATGTGCTCTGAACTGGTGGGGCGGGTGGGTATCGAACCCACGACCAAGGGATTATGAGTCCCCTGCTCTAACCACTGAGCTACCACCCCGTGCACCGGGCCATTGCAAAGATGATCCGGATACGCAAACAGGGTCCGCGCGAACGGACCCCGAATCGCTCCGAGAGCAGGGCTCGAACCTGCGACCCGCTGATTAACAGTCAG
>JAYUDQ010000158.1:0-2404 GCA_043739745.1 Acidimicrobiia bacterium
GTGAGCCACGCCACGGGCCTTCCGCCCGCGACTGCGCATCGTCGGGCCGCGACCCCGGGGGCGTGGATGGCGAAATCACCCGAGCGGCGCGACGTTGCCGCGACAACGATCGCGCGCGAAGGCTCGATGACCAGCACGCCGGAGGGCGGAGTCGACGTCTCCGTGACGGCGTCCGCTACTTGAGGAACGACGGGACGTCGAACTCGTCGTCGTCGCCGAAGCCGAGGTCGTCGTCCGGTGTCGAGAAGACGTCGTCAGCCTTGTTCGAGACCGCGGTGAGCTTCGGTGCGGTACCCGTGATCGTGTTCTTGGCCGCCTCGACCTTCTCCCGTTTGTCGTCCCAGCGGTCGAAGCCGGCGGCGATCACGGTGACGCGGATCTCGTCGGCCATGCCGTCGTCGATGACGGCTCCGAAGATGATGTTGGCGTCGGGGTGGGCTACGCCGCGGATGATCTCGGCCGCCTCGTTGACCTCGAACAGGCCCGTGTCGCTGCCGCCAGAGATGTTGAACAGGATGCCGCGCGCACCCTCGATGGAGGCTTCGAGGAGGGGCGAGCTGATGGCTTGGCGGGCGGCGGTGGCGGCACGGCCGTTCCCGGAGCCGTAGCCGATGCCCATGAGGGCCGAACCGGCATCGTGCAGGATCATCTTCACGTCGGCGAAGTCGGTGTTGATCAGGCCGGGAACGGTGATGAGGTCGGTGATGCCCTGCACACCCTGCAGGAGAACCTCGTCGGCCATCTTGAAGGCATTGAGCATCGTCGTCTTGTCGCTGGCGACGCTCAGGAGACGGTCGTTCGGGATGACGATCAGGGTGTCGACCTTGTCCTTGAGCGCCTGGATGCCGTTCTCGGCCTGCACCGACCGGCGCCGGCCCTCGAAGCCGAACGGGCGGGTGACGACTCCGATCGTGAGCGCGCCTTGCGACTTCGCGATCTCAGCGATGACCGGTGCTGCGCCGGTGCCGGTGCCGCCGCCCTCGCCGGCCGTGATGAAGACCATGTCGGCGCCCTTGATCGCCTCGTGGATCTCGTCGTGGTGCTCTTCCGCGGCGCGACGGCCGACATCCGGATCGGACCCTGCGCCGAGACCTCGGGTCAGCTCGCGCCCGATGTCAAGCTTCACATCAGCGTCACTCATGAGCAACGCCTGCGCATCGGTGTTCACGCCGATGAACTCGACTCCCTTCAGACCTGCTTCGATCATCCGGTTGACGGCGTTGACTCCACCACCGCCGGCGCCGACGACTTTGATCACTGCCAGGTAGTTCTGCGGTGGGACCACGGGAATTCGACCTCCAAGGGAGATGCGGCCAGGCCGCGAGTGATGAGGCAAGGCGCACCGATGCCGACGCGCAGGTTATCGGGGGTGACGGCACTCGGCGCGGCATCCCGTGGGGTTTTCTCGACCGCTACCGCCCAACCCTTGACAAGAAGGTTGGACCGAACTCTCGACCTCTCGTCGAGGTCGAGTGTTTCTCGGCGTTCAGATCTGCGGCCCGCCGTCGTCGTCCTATGGCTGTTGGTGCTGCTCACAGCGCGGCCGACCCCCGACGAGCGGTCCGGCGGGGGCGGGTATGCCCGCCCGAGGCGCTACTGCCGCTCCGTCAGGATCGGCGCATCGGGGACGCTGACGTCGATAGCGGTGATCGAATTTCCGCCGATCTCGCCGTGCGAAAACACCGAACGCAGCGCCAGCGCCTTCGCTCGGAGGTCATTTGGCTGACCGAACACCACACTGACGTCGGCAAAACGACCCTCCCCGATGAGATGCATACGCACCACCCGTCCATCGAGTCGCACTTCTCGGACCCGAGAACGCAGGCCCGAATCCAACGCCGCGAGGGTGCGCAGGGCGCCACGGTCGCGTGCACCGATCCGGGCGCCGGGGGCAGGCACCTGGGTCAGGCCAGATTCGACGACCGGAAGTGCGGCAGTCTTCGGATCGAACGACGGGTCCTCGGAGAGCGTGGTCGCGATGACCGTCCCCCGCACGTCGACCACGGCCAATCCGCCCGAACCCGCGACATGGATGCTGGCCAGCGGCGTCCGCAACGCAACCGTGATCACCACGGACCGGGGCCAGACCCGGGCGACCCGGACGCCGTCGACCATCGGCAGCGCAGCCACTCGGGCCCGAGCGGCAGCCACATCGACGGTGACCAGCGGACTGCCGTTCTGGATGTTCGCGGCGGCAAGGATCGCGCCTCGTTGATCGTCGGTCACGCCGTGCAGGGTGATCCGGTGCACGCTGAACAAGGGCGACCAGAGGACGGCGAGCACGACCACGGCGGCGACGAGTACACCCAGGACGGCCAGGATCGGGCGCAGCCGGAGCCGATCGGCTTCGTCCTCGGCGTCGGCACGGCGGGCCGCGATTCGAGGATCGACGACCTCCTCGGGC
>JAYUDQ010000159.1:0-2403 GCA_043739745.1 Acidimicrobiia bacterium
CCGCCCGGCGAGAAGGCGAACGCCCGCATCGCAAACTCGCCGCCAGGCGAGAAAACGCAGGCGGGCGGAGCACGATCACCGCGTTCAGCGCCGGCGGAAGGGCCCGCTCATCCTGCCGCCGAGCTCTGCGGCCAGGCCGGCCGCCACGGTGCTCGACGGGTCGAGCCGGATCGCCACGGTGAGCCCGGTTGCCGGGAAGAACCACATCCCTCCGCTGGCGATGTGATGGCCGATCGCCGTGTACTGGTGGCGACCCTGCGGGTCGCTCCAGCACGGACATATCGGCCCGGTGCCGGTGCCCACGCCCCGGTCGTCGACGCTTGCGAGCAGCGCCTCGTCCTGCGCGCTGAGCACCCGCCCCGGCGTGAAGAGCGCGGATCCCCAGCGGGCCAGATCAACGATCGTGGAGCGTATGCCGCCCGACCCTCCCGCGGCCCAGCCGTTGTGGTCGGGTGGCTCCAGTGCGGTCTCGGACAGCCCGACCTCGACGGCTGAGTCCGCAATCATTGCGCCGTAGGGCTTGGCATTCATCTGCTCGAGCACGAGCTGCAGGGAGAGGTAGTTGGCGTTGGCGTAATGAACGGTCGTGCCGGGTTGGCTCAGCTGGGGCAGATCGGTGGCCGGTGCGACGGCCTCGATCGGCAGCAGCGTGGTGCCGGCGCGGTAGTTCGGCGACTCGGTGTAGTCGGCGAGTCCGGACGCATGGGTGAGCAGCTGGCGGACAGTGACGGGGCATCTGCGGCGGTCGAAGCACGACGATCTCCGGAGGTACGGCGTCGAGCGCGAGCCGGCCGGCGGCGGCGGCGCGAAGGACCGGTGCCGCGGTGAACGTCTTCGTGATGCTCAGCGCCGGGTAGCGGTCTGGTGCGTGGAACGCTGCACCATCGGGTGACCGGGTCGCGTCGCCGATCCATTCCTGGCCGGGGCCGGCGATGGCGACGGCCACCGATCCAATGCCGGACTGCGCGCTCAGCCACTGCTCGAGCGTGGCCTGGAACGTCGTGGGAACCCAGCCCTCAGCGGCCCTTGCGGTTCCGGCGCCGAGGAGGATCAGGGTTGCTAGACCGACCACGCTTTTGCCCGGCGATGCCGGCGCGGACCCGTGCGCGGGACGCGCGATCCACGTACTTCGCTCTCGGGCACGAACGAAACGCTACCGCCCACCACCCCCGCCGACTGCGTCAGTTCACGCTCTCGATGACCGCGATCGATCGCTCGAGGTTGGCGATCTGCGCCCGCAGATCTCGACCGGACGGGCTGAGCCGCAGCGTCGTGACCCCGGCCTCCGCATGGGCCCGGATCCGGTCGCGGACCATGTCCTCGCTGCCGATGACTGCACTCGCGAGCACGAGCTCGTCGGGTACGGCACGAACCGCGCCCTCACGGTCCCCCGCAACCCATTTGGTCTGCACATCGCGAGCGACATCGGCCCATCCCGCACGCGAGAAGGCGGCGTTGTAGAAGTTCGTCTCCGATGAACCCATCGCTCCGAGGGTGAAGGCCAGACGAGGCCGATGCCGATCGATGACTGCATCGACGTCGTCCTCGATCTCGATGGTCACGCCGACCTGCAGGTCGATCTCGGCCATCGACCGGCCGGCGCGGGCGGCGCCGGTGCGGATGTGGCCGATGACGTCATCAGCTGCTTCTGGAATGAACGAGGTGCCGAGCCACCCGTCGGCGGCCTCGCCCGTGAACTCGAGCGACTTCGGCCCCAGGGTGGCAAGGTAGATCGGCAGATCCGGCTTCGGCGGCATGGACAGCCGCAGCGCCTTGCCCTCCCCTCCCGGACGCGGCAGCACGATGTGCTCACCCTGATGCACGATCCGCTCGCCGGCGATGGCCTGCTTCACCACGGCCACGTACTCGCGTAGGCGACCGAGCGGATGGGCGAACGGAACCCCGTGAAGGCCCTCCACCACCTGCGGGCCGCTCACGCCCAACCCGAGGGCGAAGCGGTCGTTCGTGAGGCGCGCCATGGTCAGTGCCGTCATCGCCGTCATCGCAGCCGTACGCGCGCTTATCTGCATGATGCCGGTGCCGAGCGTGATCCGCTCGGTGACCGCGGCCAGGTAGGCGAGCGGCGCGATCGACTCCATCCCCCACGCCTCGGCCGACCACGCGAACTCGACACCTGCGCGGTCGGCCACACGGACCAGTTCGACGACACTGTCCCAGTCCGATCCGTCGTAGTACGCACTGCCGATCGAGAGCCCGATGCGCACGACGTCCCCACTTCGGTCGGGCCGGAAGTGATTTCTCCGGCGGGCCGCACTGAACCACATCGAACCGCCGAGCGCAATCGGGCGCGCGCCTCCGCGCACCCTCGCGCGACCCTGCGATGCCGGGGAGACCCGACGCGTCGGCGGCACAGTGCTTGGATACGGCGATGCCCACCGACAT
>JAYUDQ010000160.1:0-6341 GCA_043739745.1 Acidimicrobiia bacterium
CGCCTTTGGCGGTCGGGTTCCGGGCGGCGGCGGTGCGGCTGCCGGTGCCGGTGGTGGTGCCGGTGGAGCCACGCACGTCACGCTCGATCCGAAGACGCAGAAGGCGATGCAGGAGTGCCAAGCCGCGGCGCAGACTGCGACCTCTACCACCAAGAAGTAGCGACGCCGCGACGAGACCGGCAAAACTTGGACGCATGGGCCGCGAGAAAACGAGGAACCTCTTCGAGCCCGTTCTTTGCTACCGGGAATGGTGGGACTGTCCGCGTTTCGGAGTGGCCCTCGTGAACGGTGTGCCGCACTATTTCGAGTCGCTGTTCAGCGACGAGCTCGACGAGTACTCGCTCGAGTTCGAACTGTGGCCGATCGATGACGACGCCCTCGGTCGCGAGCTGTCCCTTCATCGCGAGTTTGTTCGCTGGCGATCGGCATTCGATGCTGGCGAGTCACCCGCTCCGTTCGCGCCCAACGGCCCCGAGGAGTCCGCCTTGGACGCGGGTCCGCGACGCAATCGGAGAGATGCGTTCTCTGCTCGTCCTGAGTGGAGGCTGGATCAGAACCGCTCTCACGCCATAGACCCACCTCGGCACCTCGTTTGCTGGCACCGATGAAAGGAACGCCGAATTCGACCCGTTTCGTTCAGGCGACCTTCGCCGACTTGTTGAAGTGCACCCACTTTTCCTGGATGCGTTCCCCGGTCGGGTGGGTGTATCGGTGTCCCGGTGGTGGTGACGGAAGTGGCCCCGAAGGTGCGATCGGTTGCGGTCCCGGCCGGATGGTGGAGCCATCGGGTCGGGTGAACAACAGACCATCGGGTTTGTCGGCGTTGCCGGAAACTTCGAAGGTGCCGTCGTGCTTGCGATGATGGTGGTACGAGCAGAAGCCGGCAAGGTTCTCGGTGTCGGTCGAACCGCCATGTTCCCAGTGGATGATGTGGTGGATTTCGAGTTGTCTGCGGTTGCAGCCCGGATATCGGCAGGAGACGTCTCGGTCGAGGACGACGCGCCTCGTGTGCGGCGGAATGACGCGGGTGACGCGCCCGACGCTGATGGGCTTTCCGCCGGTGACGACGTACGGGTGGACGATACTGTCGCACAGGATCTTGGAGCGGACGGAGGCGGGCAGCGTGGGGCCGCCGTTGATCCATGCCTTCTGCGAGTCGATGTGGACGTAGACGCGGAAGTTATCGGTGCGGGTCACGGACGCGACGGCGGCCATCGATCGCCGGCAGACTTCGACGAGCGCATCGGTCCACGTGACGTCGTGGTTCCCCGCGCGATACAGCGCATCTCGTGCTTCTCGGAGAGCAGCTTCGATCTCGGCGCCTGCGAGTGCGTTGATGTCGGCATGGAGTTGGAATCGGCCGTTGTCGTCCTGATGCGTCGTGACCCGGTCGGCGGGGGCCGACTCCGGTGAGGGGGACGGGGATGGCGATGGGGATGGCTCGATCGGGTCTGCTTCAGGTTCCTGGTCGGCATCGAACCGGTAGCGGCGCAGCACGGACCGCAGCTGGGACACGGTCGCCGCCTTCGCGAACATCGCGATCTCCGCGTCGTGTTCTTTCGGAGCGAATTTGACGATCGCCGCGACTTGATCGGCGGCCAATTCGCCGTTTCCGAATGCCTCTATCGTGACTGGCAGTTCCATGGAATGACGGGCAATGCGGACGAGTTCCGCGGCGCGAGCCGGAGACACGCCAGTTTTCCAGGTCACCCAGTGTTCCGGTGAGCGGATTCCGAAACCCTCCCAGGCCCTGCATTCCAGGACAATCCCAATGAGTCCTACGAGCTGCGCATGGGCGACATTCAAGGTACCGCAGGCTTCGGCGATCCGCCGTTCAAGGTCAAAATGTGGGTCGCCGTTCATGCGATGAAGCGTACATATGTTCGATGCCAATTGCAAGCGAAATCAGTGAATGTCTGATATCCGAACAACTGCATGAGACGCGGCGAGGACGAGTCTTGCAGCGGACGATCGAAACCCGCTCTGATCCCGTGCCGCGTGAGATCGACGAGGTGAAGCAGCGAGTCCATCCGCCGAATCAGGCGACCTGCGTCGACCCCGAAGTCGACGGAGCTTTCCCTCGGAGGGAGCGCTACCGGATCGGACGACGGCGGCGGCCGACAAGCGATAGCGACGTCACGAGGAGGTGCTGGTCGCCGTGGCCGAGGGCCCCGCAACGCGCGAGATCGCCCGAGCCGCACCTCGGCCTCAGCACGGCCAAGACCCACTTCCAGCGCACCATCGGCGAGCGCGACGGGCGGAGTGTCGTTAACAAACGTCAAGTTTCGCAAGTTAGCCGACCGGCGTTGGACTAGCTGGACTCGGGTCAACGTCCCTTCGCTACTCAAGGACATTTCAGTATTCATGAACAAGCGCCGAATCTTTGGAGTGATGTTGTTCGTCCTCGCCGTTGGCGCTGTAATGGGAGTGCTTGTAGCACACATCAACTCAAGGTCGCCAGGACCGAACGGTATCCCAAAGCTATCTAAACCCGCCGGTGAGCGATTGCGTCTCTCGCTCGAAACGCTGAGCGCGCTTTCAGAGCGGTCGAATTGAATCGAATTGCAAGTGATGGCGGGCCGCCGAACGGATAGTTCGAGGCGATCCGCAACATGGCAGCACTGAATGAGCAGGCGGTTGACGCTGATCGACTCTCACGCCTCGAGGGCGTCGATGTCAATGTGGAACGAAAGAAGGTCTTTCTTCGTTGGGGAGTTGTGTTCTCCTCCACGGACCGACTTCGGACGGCGGCCCAGGTGGACTGCGGTATTCAGTTTGGGTGATTCGAGAGCACGTGGGACGGAATGATTGTGTGTCCAACCAATTCTATGAGGCCGCGGCGAGATCGAGTCCTTCAGCGCACCAACGTGCAATCGGAGGGGGGCGGACGGATGTAAGCCGCCGCCTGGCGCCGCGGCGGATCGGGACGCGATGCGACGACCAACGTTCGCTCTGCATGGCGAATCGCGCCGTCGAATTGCCAATCGCCCGCTCCGAGCGACTTTCGACGACTCGTCCTCGTTCCGATCCGCCGCGCTCAGGGGCCTGCCCCGCCGAACCCCCGATTTGCCCGGACCCCCAGACTTGGCCGAAGGTGTGCCCGCATGTCCCCCACCGCAAGCCGTCGCCCCGTCCGGGTGTTGCAGACGTCCGATGTGCACCTCGGCCCGGCGGCGCGTGAACCGTCCGGCCGCGAGCATGCGGAGGAGTGCATTTGCCCCATCGACGTGATGGTCGCGCTGGTACGGGACCACAGCGTCGACGTGCTCCTGATCGTCGGCGACCTGTTCGACCATGCGCGCGTCTCGGAGTCGATGGTGGCCCGCACCTTCGAGCGTCTGGCCGACGTGCAGGCGGAGGTGGTCCTCCTGCCGGGGAACCACGACCAGTACGACCACACGGCCGTGACCAAGCGCCAGCGAGAGGCGATCGACCGCGCGCATGTGCACTTCTTCGATGATCTCGACGGAACCGTTGTCGACGTCGCCGATGGCGCACTTCGCCTCTGGGCCCGCGCCATGGAGGAGCACACGCCGTCGTTCCTTCCCTTGGACGGCGCACCGGCGCATCCGGGCGATCGTTGGTACATCGCCGCCGCTCACGGGCACTACGTGGACCCGGGCGGCGACGTGCACCGGTCGTCGAGGCTCACGGCGGCGGAGATCGATGCCGTCGGCGCCGACTACGTCGCACTCGGCCACTGGCATGTGACGACGGACCTCTCGGCCCGCGGCGTGTCGACGCCGGCGTGGTATTCGGGTGCGCCGCTGTTCGGACACGGCGCGGGAAGGATGCTGCTCGTCGACCTCGTCCCGGGATATGGCCCGAATGTGACGCAGGTCCCGGTGCTCGATCATGCGGCAGGGCAATGTGCGACCGGTGCCGGTCGCTGACAAGCTGCGCACCGTGACCGATCCCTTCCCGCCGAGCGCCGTGTCCGAGACGTCCGCGGGTTGGAACTTCGCTGACATCTGGGAGGCGCATGCGGCCCGTTTCCCCGATGCCACCGCCCAGATCCACGGGTCGAATCGCACGACATGGGCCGAGTTCGATGCCCGGGCCAACGGTGTCGCGGCGGCGCTGCTCGCAGCCGGGGTCGAGCGGCAGGACAAGATCGCCCACTACCTCTACAACTGTCCGCAGTACCTCGAGTCCATGTTCGCGATGTTCAAGGCCGGGCTCGTCCCGGTGAACACGAACTACCGCTACACCGACAACGAGCTGGTCTACCTCTGGACGAACGCCGATGCCGTCGGCGTCGTGTTCCACGGCGCGTTCGTCGAGCACATCGATCGGATCCGCGGCCAGCTACCGCACATCCGCATCTGGTTGTGGGTGGACGACGGCAGCGGGCCATGTCCCGAATGGGCGAGCGACTACGAGGAAGCCGCCTCTTCGACAGCGGGTCGTCAGATGGCGCCATGGGGCCGCAGCGGCGACGACCTCTACCTGCTCTACACCGGCGGCACGACGGGCATGCCGAAGGGTGTGATGTGGAGGCAGGACGACATCGTGATGCTGCTCGACGCACCGTCGAAGCGATCGTTGCCCGCGCAAGCGTCGGCGAAAGCGCTCGAGGATCGCGTGGCCAAGCCGGGCATCGTCGCCATCCCAGCGGCTCCGCTCATGCATGGCACGGGGGCATTCGCCGCCCTCAACACGCTGATGCTGGCCGGATCGATCGTCACGCTCGAAGGCCGCAGGTTCGATGCGGCGGCGCTGCTCGACTGCATAGACGCGAATCGGGTCACCTCGATGAGCATCGTCGGGGACGCGTTCGCGAAACCGATTCTGCGGGCTCTCGACGCCGAGCCCGACCGCTGGGACTTCTCCAGCATGCGCGTGATCCTGTCGTCGGGCGTCATCTGGAGCTCGGAGACGAAGCAGGGTCTGCTGCGCCACAACCCGCGCCTGATGATGATCGACTCGCTCGGCTCTTCCGAGGCCATTGGGATGGCGGCATCGACGACTGATTCGTCGTCGGCAGCATCGGCCGGCCAAGCCGCTCGTACGGCCGCGTTCCGCCTCAATGCGAACACCCGGGTGATCGACGACGAAGGCCGAGACGTCGTTCCCGGCTCGGGCGAGCGAGGCCTCGTCGCGCTCAAGGGACGCACGCCGATCGGTTACTACAAGGACGAGGAGAAGTCGGCGAAGACGTTCGTGACCATCGGCGGTGAGCGGTATTCGATTCCCGGCGACTTCGCCGAGGTCGAGGCCGACGGCACGCTCAAGCTGCTCGGACGCGGCTCGCAGTGCATCAACACCGGCGGCGAGAAGGTCTACCCGGAGGAAGTCGAAGAGGCGCTGAAGGGGTTCCCCGGTGTGCTTGACGCCGTCGTCGTCGGCGTGCCCGACGAGCGCTTCGGCGAGGCCGTCATCGCCCTCGTCGAGGGGCCGACGGTGGTCTCCGATGCAGAGCTGATCGCGCACGTCCGCTCGACCCTGGCGGCCTACAAGTCACCGAAGCGGATCATCCGCATCGAGTCGGTGGACCGCGCCGCCAACGGCAAGGTCGACTACAAGCGGCTGCGCGCGGTCGCACTCGAGGCGCTCGCTCGCTGACAGGCACGGACGAGTCAGTCAGCGAGGTCGCCAGCGTCGTGACGGACCGACTCCAGAAGTTGGGTGAGCAGTTCGGTGTCGGCCTGGCCGAGACCGGGGGCTTCGAACACGCGGGAGTTCAGCAGCCCGGTGGCCTTGAGGGAGATGCGGCGCCCCTTCGGTGTGATGCGGGCGAGCGTCATACGGCCGTCGGTCGGGTGCGGCCGGCGAACCACGAGACCGTCGCGTTCAAGCCGGTCGACGGCGTTGGTCACGCTCGCCGGATGTACCTGGAGCCGTGCGCCGACCTTGCCGAGGGGGAGCGAGCCGTTACGGGTGAACGACAGCAGCGTGAGCAGCTCATAGCGGGCGAAGGTGAGCGCGAGCGGACGCAGTACGGCGTCGACGCGGGTGAGGTAGATCTGCTGGGCCCGCATGATCGACGTGACCGCGGCCATGCCATCGGCCGCCTTGCCCCAACCATGCTCGGTCCACTGGCGGTGGGCTTCTCGGATCGGGTCGCCGGGCACGCCGACAGGGTAGGCGGGACAGGCGACAAGGTGTGGCGGACGGAAGGATGGAATTTCGTTTGACTTCAAAGTAGTATTTGCGCATGGAGCTTCACGTACCGACGCATCCTGTCCGCCTCGTCACGGCCACAAGTCTGTTCGACGGCCACGATGCCGCCATCAACGTGATGCGGCGCATCATGCAGTCGCAGGGCGCGGAGGTGATCCATCTCGGGCACAACCGTTCGGTCGAAGAGGTGGTCACCGCGGCACTCCAGGAGGATGTGC
>JAYUDQ010000161.1:0-2394 GCA_043739745.1 Acidimicrobiia bacterium
TCTGGTAGGTAAGGCCGGTGGGCAGTACGTCGGTGACGGTGGTGGTGGTCGTGGGGTCAGGGCCATTGTTGGTCACTGTGATCGTGTAGGTGACTACGCTGCCTTCGTTCGGCGCCGGGTTGTCGAGCGCCATCCCGACGCCCAGATCGGCCAGTTGCACAGTCACCGTCTGGCCGGTCGTATCGTTCGCGGCGACGAGATCGATTTCGTTGAGGTTCGAGATCGCCGCGCTGTTCCTGATCACGGTGCCCCCCGTCCCCGTGTTGAGCGAGCCGCGCAGGGCCAGCGTCGCTCCCGAGCCGTTCCCGAGGTTGCCGACATTCCACAACCCGCCCGAATAACTGCCACGGCTCGAAGTCGAGCTCACATACGTGAAGCCCGAGGGCAATAGGTCCGTAACGCGAACGCCGCTCCCGTTGTTGGAACCGTTGTTGAAGAGCGTGAGGTTGAAAGTGACCGTGTTGCCCTCGTTGGAGATCGCGTTGTCCACGGTCATCGTCAAGGCGAGATCGGTGCCCTGAATCGCCAGCGATACGCTCGCCGCATTGTTGTCCGCGACGTGATCCGCCTGTGTCGCTGTAGTGATCCGCGCGGTGTTCACGAGGATCCGGCCATTGGTGTTTTTGGCGACTTTCGCGACCAGCAGCAGTGTCACGCTGGCGCCGTTGGCGAGGCTGCCAACCGTCCACACGCCGGTGCCGGCGCTATAGCTGCCCTGGCTCGGGGTCGAACTCTGGTAACTCAGAGTCGAGGGCAACAGGTCCGTGACCAGCACGCCGGTGGCCGTATTCGGTCCTGTATTCGTCAGCGTGATCGTGAAGGTGACATTGTTGTCCTCATTGGGCGTGGCATTGTTCACGGTCATCGCCACGGCGAGGTCGGCGGTCTGGACCGCGACCGAGCGGGTCGCCGAGTCGTTCGCCGCGACGGGATCGGCGACATCGCTCGCGGTGATCGAGGCGCCATCGACCAGCGTGCTGCCGCCGGTGCCGGCGTTGACCGTTGCGCGCACGGTGAGCGTGACACTCGCACCGTTGGCGACACTGCCGAGGGTCCAGGAGCCGCTGGCGTTGTCGTAGCTCCCCTGACTCGGAGTCGCATTGACGAACGTAAGCCCGGCGGGCAAGAGGTCCGTTACCTGAACGCCCGTGGCGTTGTCCGGGCCGTTGTTGGCGATCGTCACCGTGAAGTTGACTACATCGTTTTCATTCGGGGCGGGGACATCGACCGCGACATTGAGGCCCAGGTCTGCGGAAACGGGCGCGGTCTGCGCTGCCATGAAGCGGATGGCTGGTACAAGGTCGCGTGCTGGCCGCGAGTTCGAGGTTTGCAGGATCCCCGACACTGTCGAGCCATGCGACGCCGCGGCCGAGGCGCACAGCGGTGCCAGGGCAACCAGTATCCGGATCATCAGGGCAATCGATCGTTTCAAAGGCTGCTTCCGAGAGGATCACGCCGGGCATTCGCGCCGAATTTCGGCCGGGTTGTCGTTGCTCGACGTAGGTGGCGCAGGCATCGGCCTATTGCGGCCCCCGCAGCGCTCTTTTCTGTGGCGCAGCACCCACATGCGATACCGCTTCGGGATGGCCCTCGCGCAGGCGTGCCTAAGCGCTTGCAAAGGCGGCGCATACACCGCGGTGTGTCTCGTATGGGTGGTCCGCGATTTGGCAATTATTTTCGCTGCGCGTCCTTCTGGCGCCTCAACGCGTTGGTTGCGTCGGGGCGCTTCGCGTCTATGGCCTCCGGCGGAATTACTCACGCCACGCACGGGAGGGCATACATGAACCAGCGCCTTGGATTCGTGGCAGCGGCTGAGCGGCTGTTGGCCGTAGTCGCCTTCGCTCTACTCACCACAGCACCGCAAACGCTCGCGGCGGGCGAGACATGGTCGCTCGCCTATCCACCGCCGGGACTGTGGAAGCACTCGATGATCTACGATCCGCCGCGGCATCGAGTGATTGTCACGGGCGGCTTCAAGGGTCAGAACTACGACGGGCCGAGCGCGGAGACATGGGCGCTCTCGCTGCGGGAGCCCACGGGATGGACGCCGCTCCCGTCCAAACCGGTGGATAACTCGGGCGAGACTGGGATCTACGACCCAGTGCGCGACCGTATGGTGGTATGGATGGACGGCATCGGCGTATACACCCTGCCGCTGGCGAGTCCGACTGCCTGGTCGCTGCTCGCAACGGCCGGCACGCCCCCACCGGGCGGCGGACACTCGGTGTATGACCCGAGCGGCGACCGGATGCTGGTCGTGCTCCCAGGTGGCAACGTGTACGCTCTCTCGCTCGGCACGCCAACGTCGACGTGGAGCCATCTGGCGACGACAGGCTCGGGTACGGGCGCCTACAGCGCGTCGCTGATTTACGACCCGGTTCGCAACCGGCTGAT
>JAYUDQ010000162.1:0-2393 GCA_043739745.1 Acidimicrobiia bacterium
CGGCCGATGTTGCGGGCCACGGCCACGAGTGGTGTGGTGCAGAAGATGCCGGCCCTGCCCCCGGGTAGGGCGAAGCCGGCGGACTCGGCCGCGATGGCGAGGTCGCAGCTCGCGACCAGCTGGCAGCCGGCCGCTGTGGCGAAGGCATGGACCTTGGCGATGGTCGGCTGTGGCACCTCCTGCACCAAGGTCATGAGGTCGGTGCATGTACGCAACAGTCGGCGGAGGAAAGGCAGGTCCTGTCCGGCCATGTCGGCGAAGTCGTGGCCTGCGCTGAACACCGGTCCACTTGCCGCGATCACGATGCCGCGCACCCCGTCCATCGCCGCGGCCGCTTCGAGCGATTCGATGACGGCCTTCATGACCGTGAGCGAGAGCGCGTTGCGCTTCGCCGGGTTGTTGAGGGTGATTGTGGCCAACTCATCGGAGCGTTCGAGGATGACGTGCTCGCAGGGCATGGGCGGAGGCTACGTCGGCGCTGCGTTCGTCGCCGTGCGGCCGAAGTCAATGCTTCCGGCCGAAGTCAATGCCTCCGGCCGAAGTGCCGATGGACAACGGGTGTCGAGAGCCTCTGTGACCCCAACGCGCCCCGCTGCCCGTCGCGAGAACGATCCGCACGCCCCGGCGGTCCTCGTAACAGGCCTCCGCAAGCGCTACGGCGACAAGGTCGCGGTCGACGGTGTCGACCTGCGCATCGAGCGAGGCGCCTTCTTCGGGATCGTGGGGCCCAACGGGGCCGGGAAGACCACGACGCTGCGGATGATCACCTGCCTGCTGCGTCCGGACTCTGGCACCGTGATCGTCGATGGGATCGACGTGTGGGCAGACCCGATCGCGGCCAAGTCTCGCTTCGGCGTGCTTCCGGACGACCTCCGCCTCTTTGAGCGGCTCACCGGGCGTGAGCTGCTCACCTACGTCGGACTCCTGCGCCGGCTGCCTCGGGATCTTGCCGAGCAGCGCTGTCGGGAGGTGCTCGACGTGTTGGGCATGACCGGTTCGGCGAACGATCTGGTGGCCGACTTCAGCCAGGGGATGCGCAAGAAGATCGGGCTCGGCGCGGCCATCCTTCACGTCCCGAGCGTGCTGTTCCTCGACGAACCGTTCGAATCGGTCGACCCCGTTTCGGCCCGGGTGGTGCAGGACGTGCTCGGGCAATTCCGTGAGTCCGGCGGGACGGTGGTGTTCTCGAGCCACGTGATGGAAACGGTCGAGCGGCTGTGCGACCACGTCGCCATCGTGAACGGTGGCCGCGTGATCGCCAGCGGCCCGACCGGCGACGTCCGCCAAGGTCGGACATTGGAACAGACCTTCATCGATGCCGTCGGCGCCCGTGATGTACGCCTCGATCATCTCGACTGGCTCCGCAGCGGCATCTCGGCCGCCACGAGCTGAGGGCCTGGTGGGGTCGACGGCATCGCTCGGACCCGCTCCACCGGGCATGACGCGAGTGTTCGTCGGACTGAAGCTGTCCATCCTGCGAAACAGCTTCGTGAAGGACGCCCGCAGTCGACTCGGCATCATCGCTCTCGCCGTTGCCGGCATCGGCGCCGGGCTCATCGGCGCGTGGTCGTTCCTGCAGGACAGCCATCGGGGCCAGCTCTCCTGGTCGCGGTCGTTGGCACCGGGCTTCGCGGTGATCCTGTTGGCGTGGGTGCTCGGCCCACTGCTCCTGGGTGGGGTCGACGACATGCTCGACCCCGACCGTCTCGCGCTGTTCCCGCTCAGCCGTCGGGAGATGCGCAATGGTTTACTGGCCGCGTCGCTGATCGGGTTCGTTCCGCTGGGGACGCTGATCGCCCTCACGGGCGTTGTCGTCGGGTATGCGCGGTTCGGCTTGAGCGGGGTGCTCGTGATCCTGGCGTGCGCTGCCCACTTCGCGTTCGCAGTGGTGGCGGGACGCTCCGTTGCCGTGCTGTTGGCCCGGGGGGCGCGGTCACGGCGCGGCCGCGACGCATCTGTGGTCTTTGCTTCCATTTCCGCGGGAACGGTATGGCTGGCGACGCAGAGCATCACCGTCATCAGTGGGTCGGCCTACGACGTCGTGGTGCGGGTGATCGGCTGGACGCCGGTGGGCTCGCTCGGTCAGGCCGTGCTCGAGGCGCATACCGGTCACTATGGACCGGCGTCGCTGCGCATCGCTGTCTCGATCGTGCTGTCGGCGGTCCTCGTCCGAGTATGGATCGTCGGGCTCGAACGGGCGACCGTCGAGCCCGTACTGACCAGCGCAGGCCGGCCCTCGAGCCATCGTTCGGCTCAAGGGTTGATGGGGCGCTGGCCCGCTGTCGCGGCCACTCGATCGTGGGCGGTGGTGCTGCGCAAGGAACTGCACTACCTCGCCCGCTCACCACAGCGTCGGTCGGCGCTGATCGTCGGCACGGTCATCGGCGCACCGT
>JAYUDQ010000163.1:0-2391 GCA_043739745.1 Acidimicrobiia bacterium
AGTGAGATCGAGATCCGCTGCCTGTCGGTGTTTGCGGGCGTCACGATCCTCGTCCCCAAAGGCGCCGACGTCCGCCCGGCGGGCACGGCCATCCTGGCGTCGACCTCGTGCGACATACCGGCGAACCACGAGCCGGCAACGCTGCCACCGGTGCTCATATCGGCCACGACAGTTCTCGGGAAGCTGCACATTCAGACCGAAGAACCAGCGCCACGCAAACCGAGGCGTCGAGGGGGTCAGCCGCGCCGGTCGCGTCCGGCACCTTCCGGGGACACCAGGTCCGCGGAGGCGGCGCCGGTCGGGTAACTCGTGCCAGTGTGACGGTGCGCCAAGGCGCTCGCCGATCACGATGGATGGCAGGAGAGACGACACCGATGGCACGCAGGCAAGACTCCGCAGCGGGCTCGAACGCCAGGGTGCTAGAGGCCGACTCGCTCGGAATCATCGTGGCTGAAGCGCAGTCACTACTGACCGAGCGGCCCGTGATGGCGGACGCGCCGAAGCGCCACATGACCCGTTGGCTCGACCCCATCGGTCGTCGGCGCAATGACCGAATGCAAGCGCATGCCCGCAAGCATGACGACCGCGACACCCACGCGCCTGACGCCCCGCCGAAGTTGAACCGCTACGACGCCGACGAGACAGGAGCGTTCGGCTTCGACTACGTGGCGGACGTCGGTGACGCCTTCGATCCGACGATGCAGGTGGCCTGGACACTCGGGAGGCGGATGCTGACGTTCGAGCCACGCGAAGGAACTGGCAGCCGGGTGCCACTTCCTCGCGGGTCGCTCCTTGTGTTCGGCGGCGACGAGGTGTATCCCTGCGCGTCGCCGGCGCACTACCGCGTGCAGCTCGAGCTTCCCTTCGGACTGGCGGCCGAAAGAGGTGCGAACGCCGACGTCCTTGCCATTCCCGGGAACCACGACTGGTGGGGTGGCCTCGATCACTGGCGGGGTGTGTTCTGCCGCAACGCACCTCTGGGGAGTTGGTCCACGAAGCAGTCCACGAGCTGGTGGGCCATCGGTCTCCCGCATGGCTGGTGGATGTGGGGATTGGACACGTTCCTCGACGGGACCATCAATGATGCTCAGCGCGCATACTTCGGATCGGCCGCTCGTGAGCTCGCTCCGGGCGACCGCGTGATCCTGTGCACGCCCGTGCCGCTCTGGCATCTGCGGACGAACGAAACCGAGAGCCTCATCGAGATCGACCGCTTCGTTGCAGAGCTCGTCACCGCAAATGGTGCGACCACCCCGCTGTACCTGGCCGGCGACTCGCATCTGTTCGCCGCGTACCGGCGGCTGCGGGCCGACGGGACGAACGAGCTCCATGTCACCGCCGGCGGCGGGGGAGCCTTTCTGCAGCCGACTCATCACCTCGCAACTTCGGTGCCGGAGTCCGAAATCGACGCCAATTCCGGGTCAGGGGTCGATCCTGCGCGCTTCACCGACGGACAGTTCTGGCCGCACTCCGCCGAGAGCCACGCGCATGTCGTCGGAACGTTCTGGCGGACTCTGCTCGACTGGCAAAGCCTGACGCTGGCCGGCGAGCTCGGCGCACTGCACGCGCTCTACGGTGCCGCGGCGGGTCTCGGTGCCCGCCGGTTGCACGGCGCAGCCGATCACCGCAGCATCGGACAGGTACTACGCGCGCTTCTCACATCCTGGCCGGGCTCGACGGCGTCGGTCGCCGGATTGCTCCTGTTCCTCAAGTTCGGGACCGGATTCGCCCGTCCGGACATGGGAGAACGAGCGATGAAGCGGATCGCTCGTCGAGTCGGCGTGGTGCACGGCCTCGTCCAATTCGCGGTGTTGGTTGCCGTCGCCGCGCTCGTGCACCTGCTGCTGTGGCCACGGCATGCGAACTGGCCGCCATTCGCTGGGCTGCGCGCCGCAGCGCTCGGTGGCGTCATCGGGGGCCTGACGTCCGTCGCAGTGCTGATCCGCTACCTCCTGTCGGTGAACCGGCGCTTCCCTGTCAACGGCAACGAGGCGTTCGCCGCGCAACACCTCACTGACAACAAGCACTTCCTGCGCTGCCGGATCATGCCCGACGGGTCACTGACGCTGTGGTTGATCGCCAAGGCCCGGCCCGATTCCGGCTGGGAGCGGGCCTACCGGTCCGGGGCCGTGTTGCCACCGAGTGCCGCCGCGAGCGAAGCCGGAGCACCGATAGTCATCGCTGAGGTGCCCTGGTCGGAGACCATCTGACGTGAGCCGATCATGAGCCATCCTTGTGCCATGACTCCCAGCGAGGCGCTCGAACAGATTCGCACTGGTCGCCGAGACGCAACCGAGGCCGAGCGGGTCGCCGACTGACTTCCCGGAGAGCTTGACCCGTTGCCCCGTTATCGGTAACGATCTGGGAATGAGACGAAAGCGAGAATTGCGA
>JAYUDQ010000164.1:0-6319 GCA_043739745.1 Acidimicrobiia bacterium
GCCAGTGCGCCGATCAGGCAGCTCGACCCGGCAAGGGCCGTCACCAGTGGGCCCTGCCTGCTGGTGGAATCGAATCGGAGTCCGACGAGACCGGACAGCCATGCCACCAGACCGAGCGCCGCGCCCACCGCCGCAAGGGTCTTGCGCCATCCCATGGCCAACACGATGACCACCACACCGAGCGCGGCCGGGCTGAGGAACAGGGCGATCACCGCCGCACGCGCACCCGGGGTGTCGACCAGGCCGAGCTCGCTGGCATGGCGGGCCAACGAGAAGGCCGATCGCCGAACACCGCCGCTCTCGAGCCACGGCAATGCGGCACCCAGTGTGACGCCGGCCGCGCCGACCGGCACGAGGAGCCGTCCGCTCCACCACCACAGCGTGCGGGTCACCCCGGGTCAACCTTTCTTCGAGACGAAGGGCAGGGCCACGACCCGGGCCGGAAGTGGCCGTCCGCGGACATCGATCGACACCGCATCGCCGACGGCCAGCGTCGGATGGACGAATGCGAGTGCTATCGCGTGGCCCAGGGTCGGGGAGAAGTTGCCGCTGCTGACGAAACCGACCGACTCGCCGAGCGCATCGCTGACGACAGCTCCCTCGCGGGCTGGCTGGCGGCCGTCGAGGGCCAGCCCGACCAGACAGCGGGTGATGCCGGCGGCACGCTCTGCCTCGAGCGCTTCGCGACCCCTGTAGTCGGCCTTCGCCGCGCCGACGACCCAGCCGAGTCCGGCCTGAAGGGTCGTAAGCCCCTTGCCGAGCTCGTGCCCGTGGAGGGGAAGCCCCGCCTCGAGACGCAACGTGTCACGGGCACCGAGACCGGCCGGGATGATGCCTGCGGCGGCAAGCGCGTCCCATACTGCCTCGGCCCGATGCGAGGGCGCGGCGATCTCAATGCCGTCCTCGCCCGTGTAACCGGTGCCCGCGACGACACAGGGTGCGCCGCAGATGTCGATCTCGGCCACCCGGAACCGCCCGACCGATGCGGCCTCCGGGGCGAATGTGGCCACACGCGCACGCGCTTGTGGACCCTGGACGGCCAGCACGGCGCGGGCACCGGTGGTGTCCTCCACATGCACGGCACCCGACGTCCTCGCCGTCGCTTGCGCAAGCGCAGCGGTGACCCCGTCGGTGTTCGAGGCGTTGGGCATCACATCGAAGCGCGCCGCACCACGTTCGCCCGCCGCGCCGGAACGGAGCCCGGCCGTATCCGGCAGCCACCAGACGATGATGTCATCGGCCACCGACGCGTCGGCCGGCTCGAGGAGGTGTGTGTACTGGGCCCGGCCTGGCGCGACCTTCGCCAGGTCGTTGGTGAACGCCCACTGGAGCGCCTCGAACGACCCCGCGCCCTCGACCCGGACGGTCCCCAGATGCGACACGTCGAACACGACCGCCGCGTTGCGGCACGCAATGTGCTCGACGATCGTCCCGGTCGGGTAGCTCACCGGCATGTCCCACCCGCCGAAACCCACCATCTTCGCCCCGAGCCGGCGATGGACGGCATCAAGCGGTGAATGCCGCAGCCCGACCTCGACCGGGTCCGTCACGACGAGAGGGCGGTGACCTGGTGTGTCTCCGGATCGCCCGCAACGGCTACCGGTACATCGACCGGTCGCGTGGCGACGTCGACCAGACGCACGGGGAACAGATCGAGGATGGCAGCATCGAGCTCCCGCACCATCGGCGACAGCGGGACGATGTTCAGCACACCCTGACCCTGGCGCACGAGGTCGATGATCTCGCCGTCTTCGCGCACGAGCAGCGGGCTGTCACCGCACAGGACCAGATTCGCCGTCGCCACATCCTCGCCGAGGTTCCCGCGGAGGTACTCGACGGCCACGCGCGCCGACTGCAGGGCAACGCCGGCGTCGAGGAGCCGCTTGATGACCTTCAGCTCCACAAGATCGGCGTACGAGTAACGGCGCTGCGAGCCGCTGCCCTTGGCATCGGCGATCGACGGACGCAGCAGGTTGGTGCGCGCCCAGTAGTCGAGCTGACGGTAGGTGATGCCGACGATGGCGCACACTTGTGGCCCTCGGTAGCCTTCGGGGGAAATCACGGCAGTCATCGACCGGGTCCTTGACGTGGTTGGGAAGCTTCGAAGAGCGTTGGGGAAATGAGCCACTCGACACCGGCGTAGTTACGACGATGCAAGCAAGGCTAGAGAACCCGCCCTCCGGCGTCAACGTTCATCGGACCTCGGACCCCCTCACGCCTTCTTGAAGTCCTCAGGATCGATGTCGTCGATGAAGCGACGGAACTCGTCGAAGAGGTGCTCAGCATCACCGGACGCCAGCTTCCCGCCATCTTCGACGGCCAGGTCGGGCACCGCGCATTCGTCGAGCACGGCGTCGTTCGCGTACACCTGCACCTTGCGCCGCACCGCAACGGCGATGGCATCGGAAGGCCGGCAGGAGACGATCCGACGCTCGCCGCCGACGCCGATGTGCATCTCCGCGTAGAACGTCTTCTTGCGGTACTCGGTGATGACGACCTGTTCCAGCTCCGCTCCGACGGCATCGAGCACCAGTGCGACCATGTCGTGGGTGAGCGGTCTGGGCGTCGAGCGCGCTTCGAGGCCGTGCTTGATCGCCGAAGCCTCGGCGATGCCGATGAAGATCGGGAGGATGCGCCGCGTGCCGTCCATCGCTCGCAACTCGACGAACGGCGTCTTCGTGGTGTCATCGATACGAACGTCTACGACTCTCAGTTCGACCACGCGTGCACCCTACCGCCGGGTGGGCGGTGTGGCGTCAGCGCACGTCGAGCGCGGCCCGCAGGACCTGTCGCAGCGCCACCACCCGGAGCTGCTCCCCGAGGCGGGCCAGTGTCTCGAGCGTTTCGGCAGCCTGAATCCGGGCGTCGTCACGACGCCGGCGCAGCAGGGGCGTGACGATCTGGGAGAAGAAGTCGGCCTCCCGATCTGCTGCCGTCTTGTACATGCGCAGGTGTCGGGGCTCGACACCGAACGCCCGGAACGCGGCGGTGGCCTTCGCAGCGACGAGCGCATCCTCGTCGTAGTACGTCGCAGCGAAGACGTGGCGTCCAATGATGAGGCCGAACTGTTCGAGCAGCCGGATGTCCTCGATGCCCAGACCCGAAGCCGAGGCCAGCTCGTTGAGGGTGAGGCTGACGCCGGTGCCGATGCCGACCAGGGGGTTGCGCGAACCGAGCGCGTCCGCTGCCGGCCGCTCCCGTGCGCTTTCCGGGTCTTTGGGCACCGGTGCCGAAACGGTGGCAACCCGTCCGGCCGGCCGGCCGCCTGACGGCGCCGGTCCGTTGCGCGGAGCCGGTGCCGGTGCCGTCAGCGACTGCATCGACGGGTGACGGCCCTCGCCGAGTGCACGCGGGGGCGCATCGAGGTGGGTGCCCTCGGCCCCGTCCATGGCGTCAGCGAGCTCATCCGCAGGGTCGCAGTGATCGGGCTGTCGGGAATCGATGCCGGTGCTCGACGGCGACCCGGTCCGACCACGTGGGCCGACTCCTGAAACGCCCGAACCACCCGAACCACCCGCACCACCGGCACCCGAGGAGACCGGAAGGAGGCCGGCCGACTCGGCATCGACAAGGCTGGCCCGGATCACCTTCAGGGGTAGGTACTTCTCCCGCTGCTGCTGGAGCACCCAGCGCAGCCGAGCCAGATCGGCCGGGTAGAACTTGCGGTACCCCGACGGTGTGCGCTCCGGTTCGAGCAGTCCCTGGCTCTCGAGGAATCGGATCTTCGAGATGGTGATGTCCGCGAACTCCTCGCGGAGCGCATCGAGCACCTCGCCGATCGAGAGGTAGGCCCGAGCGCCGTTCTCCGGGCCGCTGGTGTCTGTGCTCACCGGGCTTCAGGGATCCGCCGCTCGGCCGAGGAGAGGAAAAGCAGGCGGAACTTCCCGATCTGCACCTCGTCCCCGGTCACCAGCGTGACCTCGGTGATGCGTTCCTTGTTCACGTACGTCCCGTTGAGCGATCCGAGGTCGCGGGCGACGTATCCGTCGCCTGTCCGTTCGAACACGGCGTGGCGGCGCGACACCGTGACGTCGTCGAGGAACAGGTCCGCCTCCGGGCTGCGGCCCGCAGTGGTCAGTGTGTTGCCCAGGAGGTAGGTCTCGCCGGCCTCGGGCCCGCGCGACACCACCAGAACGGCGGGACCTCCGGTGGTAAGGTGGACCTCGACATCTGCGTCGAGCGCATCGGCCTCCACCGCGTGGAGCGTGAGCGTGAGATCGTCGCCCAGGGCCACCAGCGAGGCACCACAGGCCGAGCAGAAGTTGGCCGAGCCGAGGTTGCGATGGCCACACTGACCGCAGAACATTTCGCCCGTCATCCGCTCTCCGTGCACTAGCTCTCGGTAAGTACTGCGTACGCCTCCGCGTCGAGAAGGCGATCGAGCTGTGAAGGCTCGTCCATCTCGATCACACACAGCCACCCGTCGCCGTATGGGTCACTGTTCACGAGCTGGGGCTCGTCGGCGAGCCTCGCGTTGACCTCGATGACCGTGCCCGAGACCGGGGCGTAGATGTCGCTCACCGACTTCGTGGACTCGACCTCGCCGAACGAGCCACCGAGGGCGAAGGCGGATCCCACGTCCGGCAACTGCACGAACACGACATCGCCGAGCGCGTCTTGCGCGTAGTCGGTGACGCCGATGCGCACCGACGTCCCGTCGATGGCGGCCCACTCGTGATCGGTGGAATAGCGCAGATCCCCGGGCACCAACATGAGCCCGAACGCTACTGCACGACTGTGCTTCGGCTCTGGCGACCTTCACGAAGTGCATTGCGGGCCAGCGGGATGTACGTGAACGCGGCGTAGTAGCTGAACGCCAGCGCAGGGATCGCGCAGAGCCAGGCAAAGTCGTCGGCGACGCCGCGCCAGGAGAACGTCGAGCGATGGGCGAGGAACAGCGGAAAGGCGAGCATGAATCCAAACGTCCCGGCCTTGCCCACCCATTGCACGTCGATTCGGCGTGCGCCCATCGCCGCGATGACCACCACGGCCAAAGATACGAGCGCCTCGCGAGCGACCACGGCGACGCCCAGCCACACCGGGACAGACCGGTCGATCAGAATTCCGGCGACACCCACGCCGAGCAGGATCCGGTCGGCGACAGGGTCGAGGATCTTCCCGAGCGTCGAACCCTGATCGAAGTGGCGGGCGATGTAGCCGTCGATCCAGTCGGTGCAGCCGAGCACCGCGAGCAGCGACGCCGCGGCGGCTCGGTTGTGGCGTCCGAAGAGCAGCCACAGGAAGATCGGCACGCAGAGCAGTCGTGCCGCGGAGATGGCGTTGGGAATGGTGGTGATCCGGTCGTCTCCGTATCGGGCCACCCGCTGAGTGTACGCATTCATGCAGGTCGTCCGACCTAGAGCGGACCGATGGCGGATGGGTAGTTGTGCCCAGCGCGGCCTGAATTCATCAAAACCGATGACGAAAAGACCACGGAGCGCCGTGATCATCGCGTTTCCCCACCACCACGGGTGGGCGACTGGAAGTTTGAGATGCTGCGCCACTTTCGTCGACTCTTTCGTAGAGCAACTGGCACACCTCGTGAACGCGGCGCGGCCGTAGTCGAGTTCGCCCTCGTCTCGCTGATCTTGATCCCGTTAGCCATCGGCACGGCAGAGTTCGGTTACCTGATCCAGAAGAAGCAGCTCCTCGGTACAGCTGTCCGGGCCGGGAGCCGAGTTGCGGCGAACTCGTGCCTGGCCCTTGCCACCGACACGTCGACTGCGGACTGCGAAGGGGGCAGCCGGGCATGGGACGACTTCAAGATCCTGCAGGCCATCCGCGGCGCGCTCGGCGGCAAAATGAACGACGTCGAGTACATCTCTGTCTACCGCGGCCAGACGTCGACCGATGGATCGGTCCCTCCGGGCGGCCCGATCGAGGTCTGCAAGAACCCCGCCGCGGGTTCGCGCGGCGAACCAAATTGGTGCAACGTGTACCGCCAGGACGCCTTCGCCCTCCTCAGCACCCTGACCTCGCAGACGGCAGCAACGGAGTTCAACTGCGACACCGCGACCAGCCGGTCGACGAATTTCTGCCCGGTGCGGAAAATGGGGTTCGATCCGCCGATCCTGGGCCGCCCCCGTGGCTTCACCAACGCTGCGTACGTCGGCGTCTACGTCAAGCTGAAGCACAACTTCATCACCGGTCTGTTCGGTCGTGACAAAGTCCTGACCGAGTACGCGTTGTTCCGGCTCGAGCCTTCACCACTCGCCAACGACACGATCGAGTCCGTCCTGGTCCCGACCACCACCGTGACGACTACGACGACGACCAGCACGACGCTGCCCCCGACGACCACCACCACGACAACAACAAC
>JAYUDQ010000165.1:0-2384 GCA_043739745.1 Acidimicrobiia bacterium
AACGGGCGATTGACAATGCCGGGGGGGGGCACGTTTGCACCCGTTGCGCCCTCCTGGCCGCGGCGACGATGCCGCGCCGGAGCAGGCGTGCACGCACCCTGGCACATCGATGCCCGCTGTGAACCGCCGTGAGCTCCGCCGGCGGCGGGCGAAGGCGTGCGTCCCCGGGCATGGCCCGGCCCCCGTCGCACCAATGGAGCGCACCCGTGTATCTACCACGTACGTCTCGCACAGGAGTGACTCGAATGGCAGCATTTGCCTGCGTCCTCGGTCTCGCCGCCGGACTCGCGTGCGACCCCGACCGGGCGACCAATCCGCTTCACCAAGTCGGCGCACGCGCCAGTCTGGCGAACCAGGACAGTGTCAGCGCCGCGAACTTGTGCGGGCCGCGGATGAGCATCCGGAACGCGAACGATGACAGCATCGCGGTGTTGTTCTATGCGAACACGTATCAGCCGGCGCAAGCGCTCGTGTTGCGGAGGCGCCGGACCGGAGAGCCGTTCAGCGAGACGTTCGTTTTCATGACCAACTCGCAATACGGGGCCTCGCTCAGCGTGGGCACGCGGTTCATCACGATGGCGGGGGGCCCGGCGTGCCCGGCCCGTCCGGCGGTGCCCGCAACGGCGCCCCACGATGTTGATCAAGCAGTTTACGATGCCGGAGCGGCCCTGCTGATGGTAGACCGCGCATACTCCGGCGTGCCCTACTCGCGTAGCCGCCTCGAGGTGCGGTTTTTTCCGGGCGTACCGGTCGCCGTGCGACAGGCTGTCCTGGACAACGTAGGCGCAACAGTCCTGGGCGGAGCGGGCATGGGCCTGACGGGCGAGGGATACTACTACATCAGCATCAATGCTTCGCCGGACAGCGGGTTGGCCCCTGTTATGCGGGTATTCAGGATTCTCAAACGAAACGCCGCGGTCGACATCGCGGTCCCCGAATCGCGCTGGGGCCCATCCGCGAGCGGCGTGACACCTACCGACGGTCCAGGATTCACGCGGTGGATCGTGACTGGGTACGACGTGAGTGCGCCCAATTGGAATCTCGACGCAATCAACGCTCCGCTTGCGTGGGGCTGCTCCACCGGCGACCCGCTGGTTCCCGTGGCGATCGTCGATAGTGGCCAGATCAGCAATTCCGACGTCCTGCTGGCTTCGGGCAGCACCGCCGCGGGCCCGGGCGCGCACGCTCTACGGGTCGCCTCGATTCTCGCTGCCCAAGGGAACAATTCGGCCGGCATGACGGGGGTCAGCTGGAACACCAACGTCCGCGCACTCTTCGCGTACGATTCGGTTCCCGAGTCGATCGTACCACCACTGGATACGGCAGACTTGAAGAAGTATCGCAATCGCCCGCTCCGCAACATCATGAAGGCGGCAATCCAAGGATCGAGAGTCATCAATGTGTCAATGAGCAAATGGTGGCATTTGCTCGGCGTGAAACCCGACACTTCAGAAGAGGGCGGTCCAACGTCCGACCGGGAGAACACGAGGATATCGAACGAAACGTTCCTTCAGGGATTGATGAAAGTGGATTCCATCCTTGGACCGAACACTCCGAGGCCGCTGGTTGTCATGGTTGCCGGGAACGATGGGCTACCCGCGTTTTGGGGCGGCATGGCGGGCCTAATCGACATCGACTGGGACGCAGGCCAAAAAGTTGCCGACCTGCGCCGATGGGTCATCGTCGTCGGAGGAGCCGCCAAGACCGCGAACTCGATCACGTCGATGTGGGGAGCTGTTGGGTCGGGCCAGGCAAGCAACACAGGCGACGTCGTCGATCTGGTCGCACCGGCGGAGAATATCTGGGCGCTCGAGTCAGCCGGCGGCGGAGGCTACCAATCAGGGACGTCGTTTGCGGCCCCCCAGGTGGCCGGCGTCGCCGCGCTGCTGTTGGCGGCCCGTCCGGACTTGGACGGACGCGCGCTGAAGGCTCTCATCATGGAAGGCGCCGACAGCAGCCGGTATCATGTTCCGAACCCGGGCGGCATTCTGCGACCGACTCTCGGTGTGCTGGACGCGTACCAGTCGCTCCGCGCCCTTGCGAGGCAAACTGGGCGACCGCTCTGCGGCAATCGCGTCTGGGTGGATGGCAACACGGTCAAGGCAAAACGCGCCGCGTTCGGCGACACTGTTGAGGTTTTGATTCCGGCGGCCGGTGCCATCGACTCGCTCACGACGTTTCACGGCGGTCAGCGAATTGACATCGTGGAACACCCGAACACAAAGAAGTCGTTCTGGCTGGATCGCGGCACGTGGTCGACCACGAAGCCAGCGACCGTTCGAGACTCGGGAATCGACCGCACACAGACGGGCAGCTCGCGCTCTGGACGCGGGTGGCGAGGGTTCTCGCACAACGGCGATTCCAGCGTGGCGGTGCTCGCCTAC
>JAYUDQ010000166.1:0-6307 GCA_043739745.1 Acidimicrobiia bacterium
GTGCCGGGCGTGCGCGGCATCGGGGTGGCCGACACTGCGGGGATCGTCGAGCCGCGCATCATCCATCTGAGTCCGCCTGCGCTGCCGCCGGTCGAGCCCCTTCCGAACGGCGATGCACCGCGCCCACCGGTGCGCACCCTTCGCATCCTCCCGCCCGATCCCGCGACTGCGGATCTGACCGAAGCCGACCGGATCGTCAGTGGCGGGCAGGGACTGGGTTCGACCGAAGCCTTTGAGCGCCTCGGCCGCGTGGGTGCCGCAATCGGCGCATCGCTCGGTGGGACACGGGTCGCCAGCGATGCGGGATGGATACCCTTCGGTCGCCAGATCGGCACGACCGGCGCGATCGTGCATCCGTCGCTCTATCTCGCGTTCGGCATCTCGGGCGCGACGCAGCACACGACAGGCCTCGGCGATCCGGACCACATCATCAGCGTCAACACTGACGCCAGTTGCCCGATGATGACGATGGCCGACCTCGCGATCGTGAGCGATGCAAGAGCGGTGCTCTCCGCGCTCGAGGTGAGGCTCGGCGTCACCCCGGACTGACCCGCATCGTGGGGCTGATCCGCCGCTGACCGGCCCCTGAGACGGCTGTCACAAGCGCTCGCGGTAGCCGCTGGAAACCAGCGGACGAGCGACTCCAAGACGTCACCGAAAACGTCCAGTCGTACGTCGAGCGGAACTCTCGTCGACTAGCAGCTCGTGCCCGACAACCTCACCCGCGAACGGATCATCGGCGCTCCCGCCGGAACACAAACCCGTCAAAATATCCCGCATTGCCACGACGACCAACAAGAACAACGTATACAACGCCAGAAGTCCGTCGCGTAGTTTCCGGTCAGGCGAACCGTTGCGGCGAAGACTTTAACCTCAGCAAAGGCGCCGCACTCCGTTTACGCGCGTTCCGATCGGCTTCCGATGGACGGAGCAGTGCTCAGGTCCAGGTGGCTATCTCGGCATTGATCGCCGCCACGAGCAACGGAGTCGGTTGCAAGCTGGGGCACGGGTCCACGATCTGGCAGCTGGCCTGGACGC
The DNA here is from genome assembly GCA_043739745.1 of Acidimicrobiia bacterium. Taxonomy (GTDB): domain Bacteria; phylum Actinomycetota; class Acidimicrobiia; order Acidimicrobiales; family JANYDT01; genus JAYUDQ01. The sequence goes on from JAYUDQ010000166.1 coordinate 1,039, forward strand.
GTGAGCGCCCGCTCGTCGCTGTGGCATCGGGGCGCGCTTGATGCCCTGCCGTGGTCGGGTCGTCGAGCGCAGAACGAGCGCATAAAAGGGATTATGCGCTAGAGGAAGGAGAACGGGGCCCAGGGAGACGGATCGTCAGGTCACCGGACCAAGGCAAAGATCGCCTCTGGAATTCTCCGATCGACGGGGTCAACAAAGCCACGCTCGTATTCGTACGTCCAACGAACAATTTCCCGAAAGGTGAATCCAGACGAATTCCGAAGATCGGGATCTGCGCCGGCGTTGATCAAGAATTCGATCGTCGCCGGACTCGTGCTGCCTGGGTTCAGGTTTCGAAGCTCCTCCGAAACCGACACGCCCTCCCCCCCTCAGTAATCAGGCGAAGGGCGGCATCTAGATCTCTGTTTCGGAGGGCCGTCGCAAAATGAAACTGTTGCATGAACTGCTCGTGATCGTAGTTGTCTACGAGGCGTTGTCGGAGCGCCGCCTTTTCTGACTCCGACCGAACGGTCGGTAATTTATAATACATCGTATTGGTCTGGACATAGTCATCCGACTCGTAGAACCCAATTCGCTGAATTGTCTTTCGACGAGCCAGGAGTTCGGTTGCACAGAAGGGAAGGTAGAGACCCTCTAATAGCGAGACACATCGAACCCCGCGCTCAACCAGCTTCGCAATCAGAGGGGCGATTGGTCCTCGTGCTCGTACGCCACGAACTGTGAGCTCAAGTGTTGCATTCGATACCTACAAGAAGACAAGACGGCCCTTAGTCCAGAAGTCATCGAAGGTGAGTGTAGCTCCATTCGCAAGATCAATGGTGAGATATCCATTGTCTACATGTTTGATTCGCGCATTGCTCACTTGAAAGTCGACACCGATCCGGCCCCGATGACAAATCCCGCGACTCGGAGTGGGTTGGGTCTCTCCTCATCGATACTCAATGTGTCCATGCTCGCTACGATACCTCGTTGGGTCACCGGCCCGCTGGGAGGGCAGCGGCCGTTCTTGATCTTCTCAAGAAATCGTTGGATCGACTCTGCAGCTTCGGCTAGTGCTTTGTCGTACTTGCCAGGAAATCTGCTCTGAATATCAAGAATCTCATACTTTACTGCCGCACTCAGGCTTCCCTGTTCGACCTTGGCCTGCTCGACGTTCTGCCGAGTGCTACTTCCATAAGGAGCCGCCGCGAATTAACTCGCGAGATTCTTGTGGGGTTTGATGGTGTAGTTCCACTCGGGATGCCATCCGTTGTGGGCGTTGATGGGTAGGGCTTCGAGTTCGGCGTCGGTGACCTTGACGCCGGTCGGGTAGAAGTCGAGATCGGCCTCGGCGTAGATCTTGAGTCCGGTCTTGGTCGTGGTGGCGGCGATGAGTTCGATGATGGTGCGAAGGTCGGTGAGCGGTTCGCCTTGCCAGTTCGCGGAGATGAAGCTGAACATGCGGTGCTCGATTTTGTTCCACTTCGATGTGCCGGGCGGGTAGTGACAGACCGTGACGTGTAGCCCGGTCTCCTCTGCAAGATCGGCGAGGTGTTTCTTCCAGGCACGGACGCGGTAGCCGTTGGATCCTCCGCAGTCCGCGGTGATCATCAACCGTGTCGCCGTCGGGAACCGGGTCTTGCCGATGTTGTTCCACCAGCGACGGATCGACTCGACCGCGAACTCGCCTGTGTCGGCGGTGTCGCCCACGCTCACCCAGCCCTCGTTGTTGAACACGTCGTACACCCCGTAAGGGATCGCCTTGGCGTGCTCGTCACCGGACGGGAAGTCATGACCCTCAACCTCGACCGGTTCGCCTTTCACCCGCCATTGCTGGCCCTTGTTGTAGTAGTTCCCGATCAGTTCTTTCTTTTTGGTGTCGACCGAGATGACCGGTTCGTCGTCCGAGAGGAACCCTTCGGCCAAGTCGTTGATGTACCGGAACTGGCTGTCGCGGTCCTTGTGCTGACCGCCTTCCTTGGTCTTGGACCCAGACAGGCATCAAAATTGTCAAAATGATGCAGATATAATCCGCCCGGCGTCAGTTCCGGCAGGAAGAGCAGACAGCTTCCACTGGTTGAAGGGCTTAGCGAGTAGCTGGAACCAGAGCTGACAACACAATGAGTCTGGCTATTAAATTGCTGCTCAAGAGGGGTCGGTATGCCGTTCTCTAGCAGGTGGGCGCCTGCAGGTGGGTCACCCACGTCCGGAGGTCCGGATCCGGTAGTATATTTGGGCTGCCCGTGTTGGTTGTAGGCGTCGCCGGTTGCATGGCATTTGTATGCGATGACGTTTCGTGGGCGGGTGGCGCTGTTGAAGTCGAGGCATGCGTCGAAGTCGAGCGTTTTGCTGTTCTCTTTTGGTACGAGTGTCCACCAGTTTGGGTCGTATGGATTGTTGTCGCCGTTGTAGCGGTAGAAACCTTGGTAGAGGGCGTAGCTATCGCAGGCGGCCCAATCGGCAACCATCCTAAATGGGTCACCTCGGTAGCCTTGAGAATCGGTGACGAGGTGAAGGCATTGGTCTCCTTGGCGGATTCCGACGGCTCCCGGTTCAGACGGTATGTCGTAAAGGTACATTGGTGTTGTGGCGGTGAGCCGATCGAGGTTCACGAGGCCTTGATCGGAGGCGTTGCGGACCATGCGGATGGTGTGCGTCCCCGGTGTGAAGAGATACAGCGAGACGGTGTCGGCCGTAGCCCACACGCTCCAATACGGTCCGGTCACGGGAAGAGCGATCACGGCTGCTTGGGTCCCGTCGATGAGCAGGGTACGGGTCGAACCAGCGCTAGCGGCTGCGTAACGGAAGTCGAGGAGCTCATATCCGGTAGCGGGGACGTTGACCGTGAAGTCCACGTATCCACCTGTCGAGGCCCAGTTCATCACCGATCTCGCCCGAAACTCCCCAACGCCCCGGTCGTCGTATCGAACGTGAGATTGTTGACCGCGTCTTCGGCCTCGGAAACGACAACCCCCGAGCCCGCAGGAACCGTGGTCGTGGTCGTTGCCCCGGTGGTGGGTGGGGTGACGGTCAGACGGTCAAGGTTGATCATCTCGACATCGGAGGCGCTACGGATCAACTTCACCGTGTGGCTGCCAACGCTCAGCGACCCCGTCGTCACGATCTTCAATGCCCACTGACTCCAAAACGTCGCCGTCGCCGGGAACGCAACCGACGTCGTCGTCGTGGCGTCGATGATCAACGTTCTGGTTGCCGCCGTGATCCCCGTATACCGGAAATCAAGCGTCTGTACCCCCACCGTCGTGACGTTGATCGTGAACTGCACATACCCCGCCCGTCGTGTCCCAATAGCCCAGCGACCCGCCATCAAGCACACCCTCCGTCGTCTCCACCACCAAGTTGTGGACTGCTGCCTCAGCCTCATACACGACCGGAACCCCACCCGCAGGAACCGTCGATGTCGTCGTCGCTGTGGGTGTGGTCGTGAACTGCGGTGAGACGAAGTACTCCGAGTCGATGTATGTATGGTCGGCAGAGTTGGTGTGGCCACGTAGTCGAAGACACCGTTTCGGGATCCGGCAAGCACGTTGCCCCGCCACGCCGACACCGTGCCCGTATCGGTCGCAGACCGGTACCACCACACGCGAGATCGAACCAGCACACGAGAAATTGATCCGCTGAGCCGTTTCGACCGCGTACGAAGACCCAATCGCTATCGTCGTCGGAGGCACCATCGACTCCGCGTAGACCTGCTCGCTACCACTCGGAATACCCGACTGCGCCCCGGCCATCGACATCGCGACCAACCCGCCCGCAACCGACACAACCGACACCGCCGCACAAACACTCCGTCGAAGACCTTGACGCATGGATTCCCCGAGCCCCGTACCTCAACGCAAGATGCGCCACTCGATATATCGACCCCCCGAAAGAACTCACGAAGAGTGATGATTTTCGGTTCGAATGACCTCTTCAGGCCAAGACCGACAACGCCGCCCGCTCCCGCAGACCCTTCCGCTGGCCGTGACCGACCCGGGGGACCTCCGGCCGAGATCGGGACCGCCACGCTGGTGCTCACGGGTCGCTGCGGCTGGTGGTACCGCGCAATCTCAGATTCTCGGGTGTGTTCACGCCAATCGGGCAGGTGAGCAGGCTGCCCGGTTTCGACGTGATGGCTGAGTCTGAATCTGATCCAGCCGAGTAGCAGGCGTCGATCGCCACCAAACCCCCGAAGTCCCACCCAAAAATTTGGCCCGTGTCGCCATCAGCGATCGTAAGAGATCGGAAGAAACTCTTTGGCCGGCAGTCGCAAAATCACCGCTCGGCGAAGAACCGCAACCGGCGATCGCAAAATCGCCGGCCGCCGAGGCCTACGGCGGGGAAGCAGTCCGGTAGAGAAATTTCCGCACAGCGGCGCCCAGCCCCGCGATCGATTCGGGTTCGAACATCTTCAGGTGCGGCGCATCGATCCAGACCGTCGTGAGATGCGACGAGCAGCCGAGCGCGAGGCCGTAGTCAAGCCGGTGCACCGGGTTGTGGAACGTCGAACGTACGAGCAGCGCCGGCGCGGCAAGCGGCGAACGTGCGGTGGCACCGGCGACGGCGTGTTCCACCGATTCGTCCACGCCAATGAAGCCGAGCGCAGCGGCGCGACCGGCGACGGCGTCACCGTCGCCCTCGCGCGACTTCCAAGCCGTGATGCTTGTATCGATCCACGAACGCAGCGGTCGGCCTCCACGATCGAAGGCATTCCGCACGACGTTGACCATGCGACCGAGTCGGTTCGACGGCAGCGGTTGGCCTCGGAACGCATCGAGGAGGACCACCGAGCGCACGGCGCGGCCGCGTCGCCCGAGCTCATGTGCCAGCCAGATTGCAATGGTCCCGCCGTCGGAGTAACCGCCGACGTCGTACGGACCGTCAGGGTCATCAGCGAGGATCGCCGACGCATACCGGTCAGCCATTGCCTCGATGGTGAGGTCTGCGGGACGTCCGGGCTCGACGCCGCGCGCCTGGATCCCCACGATCTCCACATCGTTCCGAAGGGCGAGCGCGAGGCCTCGGAACCCGAGCACATTCCCACCTGCGCCGTGGACGAGATAGAGCCGCCGAGTTGCGATGGCCGGTCCGAAGCGAACAAGCGGTGTGACGGCCGAAGTGCCGGAAGGATGGGCCAGCACGGTGACGAGCGTCCTCGCCGTCGGCGCGTCGAGGAGCACTCGGAGCGGAAGCTCGATACCGGTCCGCTCAAGGATACGGGCGAGCAGGTGGACCCCCTGAAGCGAGTGTCCGCCAAGCGCGAAGAAGTCGTCGTCCGGTCCGATGCCCG
>JAYUDQ010000167.1:0-2375 GCA_043739745.1 Acidimicrobiia bacterium
GCCATCTCGACGGCGGTGAGGCCCGGCAATCCTGAGCTCGATGCAGCCGTCGGCGCAGGCATCCCGGTCGCCACCCGGCCCGACATGATGGACGCCCTCGGCCGTATGCGGCGCACCGTCGCCGTTTCCGGTACCCACGGCAAGACCACGACGAGTGCGATGACCGCGCTCGTGCTCGTCGATGCGGGCTGGGACCCGTCGTTCCTCGTCGGCGGTCAGATCACGCAGCTCGGCACCGGGGCGCGTTGGCGGCCGACGGAGTGGTTCGCGGTCGAGGCCGATGAGAGCGACGGCTCGTTCCTGCGCTTCGGTGCCGAAGCCGTGATCGTCACCAACATCGAGCCCGACCACCTCGACTTCCACGGCAGCATGGCCAACCTCGAGGCGGCCTTCGACCAGTTCGTCGAACGGGCGAGCGGTCCGCGGGTGGTGTGTGCAGACGACGACGGCGTGGTTGCGCTGATCGATCGTGTCCGCGTGCCGGTGACGACCTACGGATTCCGCGCCGATGCCGACTACCGCATCGCTGACCACATCGACGACCGGCTGGGCTCGGCGTTCACGGTTGTCAACGCTGCTGGCCGGTCGCTCCGCCTTCGGCTACAGGTCCCTGGCATGCACAACGTCCGCAATGCGACGGCGGTTCTGGCCATGGCTATCGAACTGGGGATCGACCCGGGCATGGCCGTTGCCTCACTCGCCAGCTTCGCCGGTACCGGTCGGCGCTTCGAGCAGCGAGGGAGCGCGAACGGTGTCACGTTCGTCGATGACTATGCGCACCTGCCGAGCGAGGTTGCGGCCAACGTGGGAGCAGCTGCGAACGCCGGCTGGAAGCGGGTGGTGGCCGTCTTCCAGCCGCACCGCTACACGCGTGTCCGAGATGTCGGTGCCGATTTCGCAACGCGTTTCGACGGGGCCGACGTCGTCGTGATCACCGGCCTCTACCCGGCCGGACAGGAGCCGATCCCCGGCATCACCGGTCGAACGGTGTTCGACGCCGTGCGTGCGGCCCGTCCCGGCCTCGACCTGCACTACGCGGAGACGCGCCCGGAATTGGTGACGCTACTGCGCGGTCTGCTGGAGGACGGGGACCTGTGCCTGACCATGAACGCGGGCGATCTCACGACCCTCCCGGACGAGATGCTGGCCAGTACCTGGGCGCTCGACGGCCAACGGCGGGAAGCGTCCGATGTCGCCGATTCGTGACGCGCGGGCGCTGGACGCACTCGCTTCCGCCCTCGGTGAGTCGGCCGAACGCGACGTCATGCTGCGCGCCTTCACGACGTTCCGCATCGGTGGTCCCGTCGACGTATTAGTACGCGCGCATACTGTTTCTGATCTTGCCCGGGTGCGCGCCGCGATCGACGGACTCGGGCCCGGACCGCTCGAAGTGCTCGTCGTGGGCCAGGGCTCGAACCTGCTCATCGGCGACGATGGGATTCGCGGGCTCGTCGTGGTCCTGACCGGTGAGTTCGAGACGATCACCATCGGGGCCACAGCTGGTGGCTCCGACACGGTGACCGCCGGAGGTGCCGTAAAGCTACCCGTGCTGGCCCGCCAGACGGTGGCCGCCGGCCTTCGCGGGCTGGAATGGATGGTCGGTGTGCCCGGCTCCGTCGGTGGGGCGGTGCGCATGAACGCCGGTGGGCACGGTTCCGATCTCGCGAGCGGACTCCGATCGGCCTCGCTGTTCGCGCTCCAAGGCGGGCCGGCGGCTGCGCCTTCGGGACTTCGGACCGTCGCATCCGCAGCGCTGGCATTGCGCTATCGGAGCTCGTCGGTGGCATCGACGGACGTTGTGGTTGATGCCACATTCGCCCTGGAGCCGGGAGACCGGGGTGCTGGCGAGCAAGAGCTGAGCGAGATCGTCCGGTGGCGGCGCTCGCACCAGCCCGGCGGGGCGAACTGCGGGTCGGTGTTCACGAACCCGCCCAACGATTCGGCCGGCCGGCTGATCGATGCCGCCGGTCTCAAAGGTCTTCGGGTCGGCACCGCTGAGGTCTCCCACAAGCATGCGAACTTCATCCAGGCCGACGACGGTGCGTCTGCCGCCGACGTCTGGAACCTCATCGCCGAGGTCCGCCGCCGGGTGCACGACGCTTTCGGGGTCGTCCTCCACCCCGAGGTCCGCACGGCCGGTTTTGCCGCCCGGCTCGATCCCCTCACCGCAGAGACAACACTCCCGTCGGCCTTCTCCGATGCCGCCCCAGCAACCTCCGACTTCCCTCCCCGAGGAGCGAGCACATGACCCTGACCGAAGCGCCACCACGTCCCACCCGTGTAGACAGGGAAGACGTCGGCCGGTTCCAGCCGCCGGTGATCCCCCCGACACCGCGCCCGGCGTCGCGCCCGGATCGCACCAGACCGGGTTCCAT
>JAYUDQ010000168.1:0-2374 GCA_043739745.1 Acidimicrobiia bacterium
GAGCCGGTCTGTGGGGCGTTCGCAAGCCGGAGCAATCCGGCTTCGCTGGTCACCTCAACCGCAGACAGCGGCATGGCCACGAAGCGTCTTGTCTCCCGAACGCCGCTCCCGCCGGCGGCGATGGCCGCGGTCCGGACCGTGTTGAGTTCGTGGTTGAGGGTGGGGCGGTCGGGAAGCGGTCCGCCATCCGGGCCGGTCGGTGCACCGAGCCTTCCGTCGGAAGCCGAAGCCGGACCGGCCGCAGGTGCCGGTTCGCGCTGTGCGGCCGCTTGCGACACCTCGGTCGCCGCCGCGAGCGCCTTCTGGTTCAGGGTTTCGTCGACCCGCAGGATCGTGCGGACCGACCCTGTCCGCTGCAGCTCCGTGACCACTTCGGGTGCGATCGCGCCGGCTTGGACGGCCTCGGCCAGGGAGGCGAACCTCGGAGCCGACTGCGCCTGGCTGCGCGTCGTCGACATGCTGAGTCCGAAGGCGAGGATCACGATTGCTGAAGCGACGGTGAATCGGACCCGTGCGCCCGACTGCCGATTCCGCACTACCCGAACGCCCATCGGATGAGGCTACGCGTCCGGCCGACAGAGGTTGCGGTTCCATAGAGGAAAAGGGTCGTTCGGCCCACGACGATCCGGCAGCGATGCCGCAGAGGCCGCCCGGTTGGCCGATCACGGGGCTAGGGTCGCCGGATGGCCATCCACAAGGTCTGCGGCATCGAGACCGAGTACGGCATCGTCGTGTCCGGCGCGCCCGATGCGAACCCGATCCAGGCATCCAGCACGCTCGTCAACGCCTACGTGAACACGCTCGGGCGCGCGCCGTCCAGCAAGGTCTCCTGGGACTTCGAGGACGAGATGCCCGGCAACGACGCACGTGGGTACGCGGTCGGTGGCGCCATGCCGCCCGAGGTCGAGACGCACCTCGTCAATGCGGTGCTCACGAACGGCGCACGGTTCTATGTCGACCACGCCCACCCGGAGTTCTCCAGCCCCGAGTGCTACGACGCCCGCTCGGCGACGCTCTTCGACCGGGCCGGCGAACGGGTGATGCTGGCCGCGATGGCGGCCGCCAAGCACGTGCTGCCGCCGGGCCAGGAGATCGTCGTCTACAAGAACAACTCCGACGGCAAGGGCAACAGCTACGGCACCCACGAGAACTACCTCATGGATCGCACCGTGCCCTTCGCCCGGGTGATCGCGCACATCATGCCGTTCTTCGTCACCCGCCAGATCTTCTGCGGGGCGGGCAAGGTCGGAGCCGAGGTTTCCGGTGCGGACGAGGTCACGTTCCAGGTCTCCCAGCGGGCCGACTTCTTCGAGGAGGAGGTCGGCCTCGAGACCACACTGAAGCGTCCGATCATCAACACCCGTGATGAGCCGCACGCCGATTCCCAGCGGTACCGCCGTCTCCATGTCATCGTCGGCGACGCCAACATGAGCGAGGTCGCGACGTTCCTGAAGGTCGGTACTACCTCGATCGTGCTGTCGATGATCGAGGACGGCGTCTTCGAGCGGACGTCGTTCGCACTGGCCCAGCCGGTACCGGCAATCCGCCAGGTCAGCTACGACACCTCGCTGAGCCGCCGCATCGAAATGCTCGACGGAAGCCGCGTCACTGCGCTCGACCTGCAGTGGCGGTACCTCGAGATGGCGCGCGACTACGCCGCTTCGCACGGGTTGGCCAGCGTGGGCGAAGAGGTCGGCAAGGAGGTCCTGGAGCGTTGGGAGACCGTCTTGACGGGGCTGGAGACGGATCTCTGGTCGCAGGCCCCGGTCGTCGACTGGATCGCCAAGCTCCGACTCATCGAGGGCTATCGGGATCGCCACGGACTGCAGTGGAACGACGCACGATTGCGGGCCATCGATCTGCAGTACCACGACATCCGTCCGCAGAAGTCGCTGGCCGCGCGAGCCGGGCTGGAGCGGATCCTGGTCGACGACGACATCGAGCTGGCCGTCACCGAACCGCCGCGTGATACGCGCGCATACTTTCGTGGGAAGTGCCTGCAGCTCTTCGCCCCGTACGTGGCGGCGGCCAACTGGGACTCGATCGTGTTCGATCTCGGCAGCGACCCGCTCCGTCGTGTGCCGATGATGGAGCCCCTCCGCGGTACTGCCGATATGGTCGATTCCCTGCTAGAAGGTTGTTCGACACCAGCCGAGCTTCTGGCTCGCCTGGGCGCCTAGTGCACCGATCCGACGGCGCAACGAAGGACAGCAGTGAAGGAGATGCGCCATGACCGAACGTGAACAAGTCCGCAAGCCGACCCGTGAGCGTGAGCAGGAAACCGTCGCGGAGACGCCTGCCACCACCAAGCAGGGCGAGAAGATCAAGGCCGAGCTCGACGACCTGCTCGACGAGATCGACGAAGTCCTGGAGA